>RFHT01000414.1 GCA_003696835.1 Bacteroidota bacterium | reverse complement strand
TGAACAGGCCTGCCAACAGCGGCACGTACAGCAGGGAAGAGCCGCAGGAGTTGAAGGTGCCGGGAGAAAGGCCCCAGTTGCCGGTAGTGGCCAGGTGTTTGGCCAGGGAAAGGTGAATGTAGGTGTCATCCAGGGGATAAATGAGGTGCTGCTGGTTGTGGTGCCAGGCTGCAAGCAACAAGCCTCCTACCAGTAGCAGCAGCAAGAGGGGGGGCAAGGAAATAGCAATCAGACGGCGCGTATTCACCGGGCAAATTTACAAAAAAAGAAAAAGTTCCGCCCCATCCTCCCCACGTATGCTACTGCCTGTTTCCAGTTTGCGAAGAAATTACCATATTTACCTCAGTATGCTTTGGCTCCAAACCGCTCCGCTATGGAAAATACCCTCTTTGGTATAGAAAATTTTGATGGTTATGCCGTTATCGGCATACTGCTGTTTTTTGGTCTGATGGAAACCCTGGCGGGTTACCTGCACCGCAGCCAGCGCAAGCTGGGCGACTGGATACAGGAAGCAGGTAGTTTTTTTCTATTGTCTTTGCTCATCAAGCCGGGCATCGTACTGCTGGTGCTGAGCCTGGGCCACTGGCTGCTGCCGCAGTGGCAGCACAGCCTCAGCGGCTGGAGTATGTGGGTGCTGCTGCCCGCTTACCTGCTCATAGACGACCTGCTGCAATACTGGTACCACCGAAGCGCCCACGAATATCCCTGGCTGTGGAAGCTGCACCGCCCCCACCACCAGGCCGAAGAGATGGGTTTTTTTGTGTCCTACCGCAATGCAGCCCTCTACTATGTGCTCATGCCCAACATCTGGTGGGTGGCCCTTATCACCTTTCTGGGCGGTGCCAAAGCCGTGGCCATTGGCCTCATCCTGAAACAACTCGTCATCATCAGTTCCCACAGCAGGCTGAGGTGGGATGCTCCCTTGTACCAAAGTCGCTGGCTACGCCCGCTGGTGCGCCTGTTGGAGCGCATCATCATTACGCCGGCCTTCCACCAGGCCCACCACGGCAAGTCCATGCTCGACGGCATCAGCGACCCCAACGGCAACTACGGCAACATGTTCTCCTTCTGGGACCAGTTGTTTGGCACGGCCACATATACCCACCAGTTTCCTACGGAACTGGGCCTGCCAAACGATCCCAAAGACAAGTGGACGGCCAGCATGTTTTACCCGCTGGTGACCAGCAACAAGCCCCAGAGCGAAATTGCCAGGGGCTTCCGGAAAAGGCGAACGGCTAGCCGGGAGCCGGCGGTGGTGGAGCTGGAGCAGGGCCGCAAATACCTCTGGTGCAGATGTGGTATGAGCAGGAGCCAGCCTTTCTGCGATGGCTCCCACCAGGGCAGCAAGTTTAAGCCCTTGCTGTTTGAGGCGCCCAAAAGCGGGCCGGTACGCCTGTGCAACTGCAAGCTGACGAAGCAGGCGCCTTTTTGTGATTTTTCGCATTTGAAAGCTGGCGAAGGCACCGCAAGCAGGGACACAAAGGGTAGCAAACGTGAAACAAAGGCATACAGGAGTAAAACGTAACATCATTGAGCGCATGAAATACCGCTTGTGGCCCAGGGGGCTATATGTATTGGGCACGCTGGCTGGGCTGGGCTATTTGCTTTGGCCGCTGGGCTCGGCACAGTTTGCCATCCACTACGACCAGCAGGAGGCGGCCCGCACCCGGGCTTTTCTGGCAGAGCGGCAGCCTTTGCCGCAGGCCTCCCGCCCGCCCAATATCGTCATCCTCATGGCCGACGACCTGGGCTTTTCCGACATTTCCCTGCATGGCAACAAGCAGGTGCACACCCCGCATATAGATGCGCTGGCAGCCCAGGGCGTAAATTGCCGGCAGGCCTATGCCACGGCCCCAGTATGCGCGCCTTCGCGGGCAGGCTTTATCACCGGCCGCTACCAGCACCGTTTTGGCTTCGAAAACCAGATGCAGCAGCGCTACCTGCGCAACCGCCTGGAGTACTACGGCTACCGCCTCTTTGTGAATTCCTACCCCTGGCACATTCGCAAAATGGATGCAGTACCCCGCCAGCAGGACATCAGGCGGCAGGGACTGCCGCCCACGGAGATTACCCTGGGCGAACTCTTCCAGAAGTATGGCTACCGCACTGCGATCACCGGCAAGTGGCACCTGGGCAGTGCCCCCTATCAACAACCCCACCATCGCGGCTTTGACTACCACTACGGCTTTTATTCCTCCCATACCCTCTATGCCCCTGAGGGCACTGCCGGAATCATAGATACCCACAATCCCCGCGACTGGACCGATCAGCATATTTGGGCCGGCCAGCGTCAGGGCGACCACGCCATTGTGCGAAATGGACAGCAAGTGCAGGAGACCGACTACCTCACCTCCTGCATCACCCGCGAAGCCATCGCCTTCATGCGCCAGCAGCAGCATGCGCCCTTCCTGCTATATGTGCCCTTTAGCACCCCACATACGCCTTTTCAGGTGCCTGCGGACCTGTACGAGCGCTTTGCCCACATAAGTGACCCGGTAAAGCGCACCTATTACGCCATGATCACCTCCCTGGACGAAGCCGTGGGGGCCATTCATGGGGAAATTGTAAACCTGGGGCTGGAAGAACATACCCTCATTTTTTTTCTCAGCGACAATGGCGGGGCTGCCTATACCTTTGCCACCGACAATGCCCCCCTCAAAGGAGGCAAAATCACGCCTTTTGAGGGCGGGCTAAGGGTGCCTTTTATGGCCAAATGGAAAGATGTGCTCCCCGCCCAGCTGGAATATCCCTCTATGGTATCGGCCATGGATGTATTTGTAACTGCCTGTGCTGCGGCGGGCATTCCCCTGCCACCCGGACGGGAGTACGACGGGGTGAACCTGCTACCTTACTGGCTGGGAGAAAGGCAGGAGGCGCCCCACGCGGCCCTGTTCTGGAAAGCCGGTGCCGACCGCATCGTGATCAAAGACGGCTGGAAGCTGCTCTTCAAGGAACATTCCGATGAGCAAAGCCTGCTGTATTACCTGAAGGAAGACCCTTATGAACAGCGTTCGCTCACCCAGGCCTTTCCCCAGCGGGTGCAAGCCCTCAGGCAGCTGCACTTTCAGTGGTCGGCAGATTTTCCGGCTCCGCTCTGGCCTCCGCTGGTGCAGTTTGAATTCCGGCAGGGCGGGCAACGCTTTTTGTTTGATATTTAGGTGAACGGGTGTTTTTTTTGAATAAATTGAATTGTAAGAACCCAACAACCATGAACATGAACCCCATTCAAAGCGCGTGTATGATCGCCTTGCTGCTGCTGGCATGTGGCCAGCAGCAGCAGCATACTACTCCCGACCCCATCAGCAGCAGTTTTCGGCCTGCTGTACTGGTAGAAGAGTTTATTTATGAGGTAGAAGACGCCAAAACGCCCCAGTGTCATGCTTCTACCATTGCTGCATCGGGCGAGTGGCTGGTGGCTGCCTGGTTTGGGGGTACAGCGGAGAAAAACAAGGATGTGGGAATATGGCTTTCGCGCCACGACGGCCAGCGCTGGTCGGAGCCGGTGGAGGTGGTCAATGGGGTGCAGGACGAACAACTGCGCTATCCCTGCTGGAATCCGGTTTTGTTTCAAGCACGAAAGGGACCGCTGATGCTGTTTTACAAAGTAGGCCCCAACCCGCGCGAATGGTGGGGCATGCTCACCACCTCTGCCGACCAGGGGGCCAGTTGGTCGGAGCCGGTGCGCCTGCCCGAAGGCATATACGGCCCCATCAAAAACAAGCCCATACAGCTCGCCAGCGGCGAGCTGCTCTGCCCCACCAGCACCGAACACGACGGCTGGAAAGTGCAGATCGAACGCACCCCCGACCTGGGCAAAAGCTGGAGCAGCACCGGCGACCTCAACGACGGCAAAACCTTTGCCGCCATTCAGCCCACTATCCTCAACCACGGCCATGGGGTGCTGCAGATCCTCTGCCGCACCCGCCAGGGGGTCATCAGCCAGTGCTGGTCGGAGGACAACGGCCATAGCTGGAGTGCCATGACCGCCACCGACCTGCCCAACCCCAACTCCGGCATTGATGCAGTGAGCCTCAAGGACGGCCGCCACCTGCTGGTGTATAACCCCACTGGCGGCGACTGGGGCCACCGCGTGCCCCTGAGCGTGGCCATCTCTTCCGACGGCCATACCTGGACCCGCCTCTTTGACCTCGAACCTCTGCTCGATCCCGAAACCGCAGAAGAAGAGGAGTACTCCTATCCTTCCATTAT
This sequence comes from Bacteroidota bacterium, assembly GCA_003696835.1. Taxonomy (GTDB): domain Bacteria; phylum Bacteroidota; class Bacteroidia; order J057; family J057; genus J057. Next base: position 2,621 of record RFHT01000414.1, on the reverse strand, counting down.
ACAGGCGCCCGACGGCAAGGTGCACATCGTTTATACCTGGAACCGCCAAACGGTAAAGCACGTGGTGCTGGACCCCACCAGGATACAGGAAGGTTGAGCCCTGGCTCAGCTTACCTGTGTATATTTGCCCTTTTCTATAACCACCCTATACGTCATGGAGTTTTTTGATCCAGCTTGTAAACAGATTTGATTCACCCCTTTTATCTCAGATTGCATGAAACGCTCCTACTACCTCATTGCCCTGATTCTGCTCACCTTTTTTGTCATTTCCTTTCTCACCAACATCATCGGTCCCCTCATACCGGATATCATAGAGAGCTATTCCCTCAACCTCACCCTGGCGGGCCTGCTGCCCTTTGCGTTTTTTATTGCCTACGGGGTGATGTCCATTCCCTCGGGCATGATGGTGGAGGCATGGGGAGAGAAAAGGGTGATGATGGCCGCATTTGGCCTGGCTGCAGTGGCCGCTTTGCTGTTTGCGGTCTTCCCCGTTTATCAGGTGTATGTGGTTTCTCTCTTTCTGATAGGAGCCGGTATGGCCATGCTACAGGTGGCCATCAACCCCTTGCTGCGGGTGGCCGGTGGCGAAGCGCATTTCGCCTTCAACTCCGTGTTGGGGCAGTTGTTTTTCGGTGCAGCCTCTTTTCTCAGCCCGCTGGTGTATGCTTACCTGGTGCAGCGCCTGGGTACCCCCCAGGCCGAAACCGACTGGTTGTTGCGCAGCCTTTCGGCCCTGGTGCCGGAAGGCATGAGCTGGATTTCCCTCTACTGGCTGTTTGCCATCGTAGCCGGGCTGATGGTGCTCATACTTGCGGTTTCTGCTTTTCCCAAAGTTGAGCGGAAGGAGGAGGAAAAAACTGGCGCCCTGCACACGCACCTGAAGTTGCTGAAAAACCCCCTGGTCATTTTGTACTTTCTGGGCATTTTTGCCTATGTGGGCATGGAGCAGGGCGTAGCCAACTGGATTTCGGCCTTTTTGCAACACTACCACGAGGTGGACCCCCAGAGCCTGGGGGCAAAAACGGTGTCCCGGTTTTGGGGCCTGATGACGGCCGGAGCCGTGCTGGGACTGGTGATGCTCAAGCTGCTGGACAGCCGCAAGGTGCTGGCAGGCTTTACGCTTGCGGCCATGATCTGCCTGGCCATGGCTCTTTTTGGCAGCCGTACGGTGGCGCTGTGGTGTTTTCCCCTGGTGGGTTTTTTCGCTTCAGTGATGTGGTCCATTATTATTTCTCTGGCCCTGAATTCGGTACGGGAGCATCATGGCTCATTTTCGGGTATTTTGGTTACGGGTATAGCTGGTGGGGCCGTAATGCCGCTGGTGGTGGGCGCCCTGGGCGACTGGCTGGGCCTGCGGCTGGGCATGTTGTTTTTGTACCTATGCCTGGGGTATATCCTCAGCATGGCCTTTTGGGCCCGGCCGCTGGTCAACAATGCCACCCTGGGCGCGCGTCAAAGAGAAAAAGAGCAGGTGTGAAAAAAGGCCAGAGCAGGCGGAGGGGGTAACCTTTTGCCGAAAAATGGTATGCATACTGAACACCCAAAACACAAGTAAGCATGCCACATTTTGATGCACGAGATATAAAGCTCGAAATTGACCGAAAGGAATTAAAAAAGCTCTACAAGACCCGGCCTTACAAACACGCACTGGCCATTTTGTTTAACTGGCTCATTATTGCCGGATGCATATTTGCCTCTGTCCGCCTGGCCCACCCGCTGGTGTATGTGCTGGCGGTCATCATCATTGGTGCCCGCATGCATGCCCTGGCCATTCTGATGCACGATGCCACGCATTACCGTTTTTTGAAAAACAAGCAATGGAACGACCGCATTACCAACCTCCTGTCCATGTATCCCTTGTTTTTTTCTATTGAACAATACCGCAAAAACCACCTGAGCCACCACCAGCATCTCAACACAGAGGAAGACCCCGACTGGTTTTCCAAGCTGGGCAAAAAGGAATTTACCTTTCCCAAAACCAAAAAGGAGTTTTTACTCACCCTCTTTTCCTACCTCACCTTATTTCAGGGCATCAAAGACGCCATCTGGTTTGTGCGCCGCTTCAAACCCAAAGCCACGGCCAGCAAAAAGAAAAAGAAAACAGCTGATTCGGACAATCGGCTGCTGATGTTTGGCTTTTACGGCCTGCTGGTGCTTAGCCTCAGCCTGCTGGGCGCATGGAAATACTACGCCCTGTACTGGCTGGTGCCCTATTTCTCCACCTTTTTTATGTTTCAATACATCCGCAGTGTGGCCGAGCATTTTGGCGACATGGCCTACGACCATTTGCTTACCTCCACCCGTTCGGTGAGGGCCAATGCACTGGAGCGCTTTCTTTTTGCGCCGCATTGTGTAAATTACCACCTCGAACATCACCTGTACCCGGGCGTTCCCTTTTACCATTTGCCCCGGCTGCACAAGCTGCTGATGAAGGATGGGCAGTATCACGAAAAGGCTCACATCACGCAGGGATATATAGGCGGGCTGATGAATGAACTGACCTAAACGGGTACAGCATTTCAGAAAGGGAACGCCTGAAAAAGCAACAGCTTTTTCAGGCGTTCCTGCAAACAAGCTGCTTCCATGTCTCAAAATGAACTGTATGATTCGGCCACGGCGGC
>RFHT01000413.1 GCA_003696835.1 Bacteroidota bacterium | reverse complement strand
CCCGCTCGTTTGCAAAAGCCAAAAAGATGACGGGGAGGGGGTTGGACATGTGGGGGTATGGTTGAGGTGATATTTGGTGTTATTTTTGGTCCAAAATTTCTACCCCGCTCCAGTCAGGTGGGACCCCCTCTACCAGGTAGCGGGCAGCCTTTTCCAGCATACGCCGTGCAACCAGGTCGTTGGGGTTGTGGTCCAGCACTTCCTTGAAGGCGGCACTGGCCGTGGCAAAATCCATGGCGAAGTAGGCCTGCAGCCCCTGCTCAAACCCGGCCAGGGTATCCAGCTTGAGCCGGATGAGCTCCGGTGAGTCTCCCTCGAAAAATTCATACACCTCTATGGCTTCCTGCTTGCCTTTGGCCTGCACCCTGCCCAGAAAACGGTAGTGATAGGGAGCCTCATGGCCGTTAGGCCCATGTAAGCTCCGGATTTTGAGCAGGCTATTGCCACTAACCAAAATAGAAGAGCCATAGTATTTGGTGAGGCCTTCGAGGCGGGCTGCGGTATTGACCGTATCGGAGATGGTAGCCGCATCGGAGCGGTTTTCGTCGCCTATGATGCCCATGATGAGTCGGCCTGTATGCAGCCCCATGCCCACGGCTATGGGCAGGCGGTTTTGGGATGCCCGCTTTTGGTTATACCGCCTGATTTCCTTTTGCATCTCAATAGCTGCCCGGAGCGCATCCTCGGGCTGGTGCAAAAAGAGCGCCATGATGCCATCGCCCAGGTACTGGTTTACAAAGCCATTGTGGGCCTGTATGATGGGCCCCATGCGGCGGGTGTAGGCATTGACAAAGTGGAAATTGTCATGGGGGCTCATGCGTTCGGCCAGGCTGGTATATCCGCGTATGTCGGTAAAGAGTACGCTCACTTCCTTCTCCTCGAAATCGCCCAACTTCACTTCGGTAATGGTGTTGCGGCCGATGGAGCGCAGGAAATCGTGGGGCACAAACCTGCCCGTGACGGTGTTGATGTCGTTCAGGTGAAGGTGGGTTGTGAGGCGTGCCAGAAACTCCGACTTGGAAAAGGGCTTGGCCAGGTAGTCGTTGGCACCATGAGAAAAGCCCTCCACCAGGTCCACCTCCTGGTTTTTGGCCGTAACCATGATGATGGGCAGCTCTGAGGGCAGAAATTTTTCCCTGATTTTTTCGCATACCTCATAACCCGACATGCGGGGCATCATGATGTCGAGCAGCACCAGGTCAAACTTGGATTCGTGGAAAAGGAGCCGAAGGGCTTCTTCGCCATGCATCGCCTGCACAATTTCGTACTGCTTGCGTGAGAGCAGGTTGCTCAGTACCTGGTGGTTGATGGGCTCATCATCCACAATGAGGATGCGTTTCCGCTGCCCGCCGGACCAGGGCTCTGCCGGCTCCGAAGAAGCCGCAAAAGGGGCCGGAACATCTGCTGGCTCCTCATACAGGAAGTCGGTCTGCTCTGCCGGCCGGGAGGCAGCCAACTGCTGCCCGGCCTCCTCTTTTGCAATGGGCAAACTGAAGTAAAAAGTGGAGCCCTTTCCCATTTCCGACTCTACCCACATCTGCCCTCCGTGCATTTCTACCAGGCGTCTGGAGATACTGAGTCCCAATCCCGTACCGGCAAAAGCGCGCACTTCACTGCCATCTACCTGCTCAAAAGCCTGAAAAATGACCTCCCGTTTGTCTTCGGATATGCCTACGCCCGTATCCGATACATAGAGCGTCAATAGCTTTCCTTCGCCGGCCTGGTAGGCTTCTGCCAGGCCCACATTTATCTCTCCTTCTTCGGTAAATTTGATGGCATTCCCCACGAGGTTGTAGAGAATTTGCTGCAGGCGGTTTTCGTCGGCGAAGAGGGGGGGCAGGTCTTTGGGGAGTTGGTTGTTTAATGAGAGGGGTTTGCCCTTTGCCAGCCATTGGCTGGCGCGTAGGATCACATTGGTGAGGGTATATACATCTACGGCTCTGGGGTAGAGTTTGAGGTCGTGGTTGCGCACCTTGGAAAAGTCCAGGATGTCGTTGACGAGGCTGGCCAGGCGCTTGCCTGAGGCGGCAATCATGCCCAGGTTTTGGCGCAGCTCTTCCCGCGAAACCTCCTCTTCCTGCCCCATGATGGACTCAGCTATACCGATAATGCCGTGCAGGGGGGTGCGCAGTTCGTGGGAAGTATTGGCCAGAAACTGGTCCTTGAGCTTGTCGATGGCTTTGAGGCGCCGCTGGGCCTCCCGCTCGTTGGCCAGCTCGGCTTCGCGCAGTTGGAGCTCGTTGCGGTTTTTGATAAAGCGAAAGCCCAGATAGGCCAGCAGGCAGGCCGCAAGGGCGTAGAGGGCCCAGGCCCACCAACTGCGAAACCAGGGGGGCAGAATGTGAAACTCAAACACCGCTTCGGGGCTTTCCACTTCGTACACATTTCGGGCTTTCACCCGCAAGCGGTAATGCCCCTCCCGCAATTGGGTAAAGCGCAGCTCATTTTGCCTGCTCCACTCCGACCAGTCGGCTCCCGCCCCTTCCAGCAGGTAGGTATAGCGGGTGTATGGGGGACTGTCGTAGGTAGTAGCAGAAAAGCGAATGCTGATGTCGCGATCCTGATAGGGTAACCGAAAAAGCCCGGGCAAAGCCGCCGGAGCCGTACCGGAAAAAATCACCGAATCGCCCCTTACTTCAACCTCCCGTATGAGGGTACGAAAGGGGGTTTCATAGTTTTTGGACAAATGGCTGTCGTAGCGGTAGAGTCCCTCCGAGGTGCTGATCCAGGTGATGCCATTGGCTTCGGGATAAAAATGCCAGACAGCCGACTTGATGCGGTTCAGCGGCCGGTGCACAAAGGTGTATCCTCCCGAAGGCAGGGGCTTCAAATATCCGTGATAACGGGATACTGTGAGCCAGATGTTGTGTTGGGCATCTTCAGCCAGGGCGTAGGCCGACCACTTCGAGGGCGT
>RFHT01000412.1 GCA_003696835.1 Bacteroidota bacterium | reverse complement strand
TCACCTCCACTTGCGAAACCAGGAATCCACCTTCATGCTGATAACGCCAAATACGGCCTCCTTGAAGATGCGTCCCGACATTTTGGACTCTCCTTTGGTGCGCTCCCGGAAAATAATGGGTACTTCTTTGATCTTAAACCCGTATTTCCAACTGCGGAACTTCATTTCAATCTGGAAGGCATAGCCCACAAACTTGATGGGCCGTTCCAGGATTTTTTGCAGGGTGTGACGTGTATAGCATTTAAAGCCGGCCGTGGTATCACGTATGGGCATGCCCGTAATCATGCGCACGTAGGCACTGGCATAATAGCTCATGAGTACCCTCCCAATGGGCCAGTTTACCACGTTGACGCCATTGACGTAGCGCGAGCCTATAGCCAGGTCGTAGCCTTCGTCGCGGCAGGCAGCCAGCAGTTGTACCAGGTCTTCGGGATTGTGGCTGAAATCGGCATCCATTTCAAAAATGTATTCATACTCCCGCTGCAGGGCCCAGTGAAAGCCATGCAGGTAGGCCGTTCCCAGTCCCAGCTTGCCCTTGCGCTCTTCTATAAAGAGGCGTCCTTCAAACTCCTGCATCAGACCTCTGACCACCTCTGCCGTGCCATCGGGGGAGTTGTCTTCCACAATCAGCAAATGGGTTTCCGGCAAAACGTCAAATACTTTACGAATGAGTGCTTCAATGTTCTCTCGCTCGTTATAAGTAGGGACAATTACCAGCGTTTGGGCCATTTAACTTCAGGTATGTAGCAATATTCAAAAGGCAAAGAAAGAGAATGATCGCCAATTTCAAAAGCAAAGCCTCACTTTTTGCCAACCATTACCCGCCTGTACCCGCTTTTTTGTAAAAGGTTCAACAGGCAGTTTGCATCCAAGTTGAAAACTTTTGTAGCTTGGCCGCAATTTTAGGTGAAACCGTTTTTCAACCAAACACTTCAATATGGGACATCAGTTGTTAGCAGGAAAAAAAGGCATCATTTTTGGCGCCCTGGACCCCACCTCCATCGCCTGGAAAGTAGCCGTAAAGGCCAAAGAAGAAGGAGCCGAATTTGTGCTTACCAATGCGCCGGTGGCCCTGCGCATGGGTAAAATCAAAGAGCTGGCCGAAGAACTGCAGGCCCCCCTGGTGGCGGCCGACGCCACCTCCCTGGACGACCTCAACCAACTACTGGATACAGCCGAGTCTGAGTACGGCAAAATCGACTTCGTGCTGCATTCCATCGGCATGTCGCCCAATGTGCGCAAAAACCGGGCTTATACCAACCTGAACTACGACTGGCTCATCAAGACCCTGGATATTTCGGCCATCTCTTTTCATAAGGTGATGCAGCTGCTCTATCAGCGCGACCTGATGAATGAATGGGGCTCCATACTGGGGCTGAGCTACATCGCCGCCCAGCGCACCTTCAGCGAATACAATGACATGGCCGAGGCCAAGGCCCTGCTGGAGTCCATCGCCAGGAGTTTTGGTTACCACTTTGGGCGCAAAAGCAAGGTGCGGGTCAATACCATTTCCCAGTCGCCTACGCCCACAACGGCGGGTACTGGTGTGGCGGGCTTTGACAAAATGCTGAAGTATGGCGAGAAAATGTCGCCCCTGGGCAATGCCACGGCTGATGAATGTGCCGATTATTGCGTGATGATGTTTTCGGACTATACCCGCAAGGTGACCATGCAAAACCTCTTTCACGATGGAGGGTTTTCCAGTATGGGCATCGCCAGCGAAATCCTGGAGGAACTTTAGAAATACCCGTAGCGCATTGATTTGTTGAGGGTTGCTTATCCGAATTTATTCAGCGATGAAAATACACTTAGGCCTGTTGCTGTGTTTGCTGCTGCCCTTGTGGGGGGTCGGCCAGCCGCTAGAGGCACAAATCGAGGCCCTGGAAGGGGAACTGCATGCCCTGAAGCAGCGTGAAGCGCAGCTGCAGCAGGAGCTGGAGACCCTCAAACTGCAAAAGCTGCGTACCGACCTGCGAACCTATGGCCTGCCCGCCCTGCGGGCGGGCGAAGAGCTCATTGAGCACACCGCCTTTTTCCTGGTCTATGACGAAGCCCACGAGCAGGCCAGATGGGTGGCGCACATCATCAGCCCTGAGGTGCTCAAGGGCAATGTGTCTCGTACCAACGACTTCCGGCCCGACCCCAAAATCAGCACCGGCTCAGCCGTGGAGGCCGATTATTTTTTGAAATACCTGCAGCCAGATAGCACCTATGAGTACGATGGCTTTGGATATGACCGTGGGCACCTGGCCCCTTCAGCCGATTTCCGGTGGTCGCAGCAGGCGCTTTCTGAGTCCTATTTCTACTCCAACATGAGCCCACAACGCCCTGAGCTCAACCGTGGCAAATGGGCGGAGCTCGAAGGTATGTTGCGGCAGTACCTGCAGCGTTCTCCACATACCCAGCTGTATGTGGTTACCGGACCGGTCTTACACGACAGCCTGCCCAGGATAGAACGTAGCCTCAATGGCCTGAGCATACCGCAGCAATATTTTAAGGTGGTGCTGGACCTCAACCAACAGCGGGCCATTGGCTTCTTACTGCCCAATGAGGCCTGTGAGCTCCCCATAGAATCCTATGCCGTAACTGTGGACAGCGTTGAAGCCCTCACAGGCATAGATTTTTTTCCTGCCTTGCCCGATGAGCAGGAATCTCAACTGGAAAGCCAGACTGATAGCAGGCTGTGGTTGCCCGATGAACAGCAGGAAGATGTGCGTCCCCTGGACCCGGAGAGTTTGCCCAAAAACTGCTTCAACACCCTCACGGCCCGCTCTCTGGCGGGCACCGGCTATGAAGTGGGGATCTGTGGTACGGTGGTGAGCACCCGTCTTACGAGAAACGGCCACGTGTTCATTAATCTGGATAAAAAATTTCCCAATCAGATTTTTACCGTTGTGATATGGAAAGATAATCTGCTGAATTTTAGTTATCAGCCTCACATTGAATTGCAAGGGAGAAAAATTTGTGTGGAAGGCACCATCCGGCTTTCCCAAGGCACCCCTAGCATGGATATTCAGCACGAAAAAGCCATTACCTTTTTACCCTGACTCACCTGGGAAAAGGCTGAAGCCAGGATGAAAGTTTTTCCATAGCGTCCTCCAATCGGGTGAATGGTCCGTAGCGGTAATTGTTTTTGTACAAATAAATGGCCGTGCTCCCCCTTATGAATTTCCTTCTGACGAGGGGCGGTTCGCAGCTTTTTTCACAGCCGATGAGGTAAAATTGCAAGGGAAACTGCCGCATAAAACTTTGTTTGTAGGACCTTGCTTCGGGGCCCAGCACCACCACCGTAGGGGGGGCAAACTCTGCTTCCATCATGGCCAGGGCCCAGCCAGCGTAGTAGTTGGGCTGATCCATTACGATGGGGCTGATGTTTCTGAGCATGGCCAGGGCCATGCGTTTGTATTCATTTTTTCCCAGTAAGGTACCCATTTTATACAAGTTGCGGCACATCACAGCATTGGAGGAAGGGAAAAACCCATCCTTAAAATCCATTTGGCGAAGGCTGAGCGTCTGCTGCTGGGAGGAAGTCATATAAAACATACCGGAAACCGGCTCATAAAACTGATCCAGGCATTCCTGCAGCAAGGTTTGGGCTTTATCCAGCCAGCCCACATCCAGGCTGTGCTGAAAGAGTTCCGCATAGGCGGATATGAGAAAGGCGTAGTCTTCCAGTTGGGCGTACTCATAGGCCATGCCATTGTAGAAAATGCGGTGAAGCCTGCCAGTATTGCGGCTGTTTTCCCACAAATGGCGGGCATGCAGGGCAGCAAGTTGTAGCCACTTCTCTTCTTCAAAAACCTGATATGCATCCAGAAAAGCAAGCATCACCTGGGCATTCCAGGCAGTGATTTGTTTCTCATCCCTCACAGGGCGGGCGCGAAATTTGCGTGCGGTGAATACGGTTTTCTTACACGCCTCAATTTTTGCTCTCAGGCTGAAAATATCCATCCCAAAATCCTGGGCGAATGCTTCTTCCTCCTTGCTGCGGTACAACACATTCTGGCCAGGTCGCCAGTTGCCCGAGTCGTCTATGTTGTAGTAGGCCATGAATATCGCTGCGTCACGGCCGAGAAGCTCCTCAATTTCGTCGCGGCTCCACAGGTAATACCTGCCTTCCTCGCCTTCACTGGCGGGGTCCAGGGAGCTGAAGCAGCCTCCGTTTCGTGCACAGAGCTCTCGCTCAACAAAATCCAGACTTTCATATACCACTTGTTCAAAAAGGGGCTCATGGGTATAGGAATAGGCCTCGGCATACAAACTGATGAGCTGCGCATTTTCGTGTAAAAACTTGCCAAAGTTTACCGGAGGCTCCGTGTGGGCCGAAAGGTGAAAAAAACCGCCACCTATGTGGTCATAGCTGTAACTCCATACCAGCCCTTTGAGGTAGCTGCTCACCTCCTCTCTGGCCGCCGAGTCGGGGTGCAGGTACTGGTAGCGAAGCAGGATGCGGTATATTTGAGGGTTGGCAAAGAGATGGGTGCGCTCGGGCGTAGCCTGGGAGAAAAGCAGGTTGCTGTGTAGCTGTTCATAAATGAGGTCAATGTCGGACTTGGAAAAAGTGGTGTAGGAAGTATTGGGTTCAAACAGGCTCACATACTCGAGGTTTTGCTGCAGGCTGCCCGCCAGGCGTTGTATTTCGGCAGACTCCGGGTCGTACCAGTTCAGAAACTGCTCCAGACGCTGCTGCCATTGCAGCTTGCCGGGGTAGGTGCTGGCAAAAACGGGCCTGCCATCGGGCATGGCCATAATTTGGAGTGGGAGCGAACAATCACTCCTGCTCAGGAGCATGCAGGCATTGCGGTAAAGTTGCAGCAGGTCGGGGCGTTCATCCACATCTACCAGCATCAAAAAAAAATGCTCGTTGAGAAAATTGGCTACAGTGGTATCGGCAAACACTTCATCGGCCATGTTGTGGCAGGGCTGGCAGGCTGAGCGCCCCAGGTTGATGAGCAGGGGCTTTGGCTGCTGCTGGGCCAGCAGGAAACTCTCCTCCTCCCACAGGTGCCAGTTTATTGCCTGGTGGGCGTGCCGCTGCAAATAGGGGCTTCTGGCTTCTATGAGCTGGTTGGTAAAATAGTTGAGCCGTTCATTTTCTGTGGTCCCCCGCTGGGAAAGGGTGCAGGAAACCCAACTGGAGAGCAGCAAGCTGTACCAAAGAGCGTGTGTGCAAAGTCTGACCATCCATCAATTTTATTTTTTAGTACAGAATTTTTCCCTTATGATCGCATAACTAAATTAGCTATTATCTGAATATGACAAAATAAACGGAAAAACCCATTAAATTGTACCATTATAAAACGATTGTTCATGAAAAAGATCACATTTGTGCTGACAACCTGCCTGTGTATGGGCCTGTTTGCCTGCGACACCCTCTATCAGCTTGCCAATACAGCAGGCGCTTCCCTGGAACCTTCTACCCTGGATATGATACAGGGCCTGAAAGAGGCACTGGGCAAAGGAACCGAATTTGCCGTAAACACCCTCAGCGCTGAAAACGGCTATTTCAACGACCCCCTGGTGCGCATCCCCTTTCCCCAGGAGGCTGAATTTGCCGCCAAAGCCCTCAGGGACATCGGCCTGGGAAGCCTGGTAGATGAATTTGAAAAACTGCTTAACCGGGGGGCGGAAGAGGGTGCCAAAATGGCCCTGCCCATCTTCACTTCGGCCATCAAAGAAATGACCATCAACGATGCCAAAAATATCCTGTTGGGGGGCGAAAGAGCTGCCACGGATTATTTTGAACAAAAAACCCGTGCCCATTTGTACCAGGCATTTGCTCCCCATATCCAAAACTCCCTCGACCGGGTAAACGCCACCAAACTGTGGCAGGACATTACCACCCGCTACAATGCCATTCCATTTACCCGCCAGAAAATCGAAACAGACCTGGTAAAGTATGCCACAGAAAAAGCACTTGATGGCCTTTTCATCAAGGTGGCCGAAGAAGAGAAAAAAATCCGGGAGGACCCCCTGGCACGCAGCAGCGAGCTGCTGCGCAAGGTGTTTGGCTATGCCGACAGCCAGAAATGACCCCCTGAGCAGCTTATTCTATGATCACTTCCTGCCGGTCCAGGCTGAAGCCTGTAAAGATGCCAATACCTCCTGCTATGTTGGAACGCACCACGGCAGGCTGGGCAAAAGGGCTGAGGTTGGCAGTGATGGCGGCATCGCGGGTTTCCAGAAAGTGGTAGTAGGCTTCGGTGATATGGTAAAGCGAAAAAATAAGGGTATCGCCCCTTTTGTAATCATAGCCCGTGCCAAAAGGGATTTTTTGACCGTTGAGCAACTCATCACTCACCGAAAAATCTTGCTCCGGGTTATTGGCCAGGCTGTTTTTGTGTAAAACCCGCCGGTAAAAATTTGCCTTATCCGGGTCATCCTGAATGCGGGTAATGACAAATGCCAGAGAATCCTGCTCATCAAACTTCCACTCGATTTCTTCCATCACCACCGGAGGTGGAATGAAGGTGGTAGCCTGCAGGCTTCGCCCGTCGGCAGTGCGAATCTCTAAGCTGAATTCCGACTCATAATCTTCCGGCACAAGCTGAGCTGAGGCGTAGAAAAACAACTGCTCCCCCACAATGGGTTTGAGAATTTGCAGCTCCGGTACATTATCCGGGAATGGCAGGTAGGTAGGCTCCAGACTTTGGCGTATGCCTTTGTGCTCAATGACGACCTCGGCATCCTGAATGAAAGTGAGCCGGGCGGGGTCGAAATAGCTGCTGCTTTCGGTGAGTACCAGCAAATAGGGGGCTCCTGGCTGCAGGTAGCACTCCACCACCAGTTCGGGCTGGTAGGGCGGCAGCTCAATGTCGATGGGGCGGTTGAGGTTGCAGGCGCCCAGGCATACGGCAAGCAGCAGGCCACACACAACTGCATGCCACTGAGCCTGTGGACACCTGACTTTGTTTCTTGCAGACATGTCAGGACAACCTGATTTCTTTTCCCAGACGTGAAGATTCATATAT
>RFHT01000411.1 GCA_003696835.1 Bacteroidota bacterium | reverse complement strand
CCCTTTGCCACGGGCAAAGCCACCACCGCCTTTGAACACGACCTGGTGGTGGACGCCAACGGCAACCCCCACCTGCTGGCCGTGGTAGGGCCAGCCTCCACGGTGTTTAGCCCCCAGGCGGGCTATTTTATCTCCACGGGCCTCATGCTCATGATGTACGACTTTACCCGGGACGAATTCGGCGACTGGAACATGCTGCACGTGGCCTCAGTCAGCACCTTCAGGGCCTCCTTTCCCCTGACCCAAACCACTGTGGGCAACATTATCACCCAGGACAATCACGTACAAATGAGCCGCTCCCCCGACGGCAGCAAAATTTTTATGGCCTGGCTGGACACCGACACCACCGACGCCAATTACCAGGCCATCAGCTCACCCAACGACACCCTGGGCACCCTCACCAATATTGCCCCCGACCTCTTTGTGCGGGCCTATGACCTCAACAGCGGCAAGATGAGCAAAGTAAAAAACTGGACCGGCACCGACCCCACCTGGGGAGGCAGCATTTTGCTGCCCAAGCTGGCCCCACTTTCCCTCAACGGCCCCGCCAGCGGGCAGCACACCCTGCCCCTGGTGTTTGCCAACATAGACGGCGCCACGGCTTTGTTGCCCACCTCATATTACTACATCCAGGACATACGCTTAGATGAAGCCACCGACTTTACCGAAGAAGCCCGCTTTTTCTTTAACTGCAAGCGCACCCCCTTTGCCAATACCCTGGAGCAAACGGCCCCGGCCTGTGGCCAGGCCAATGGTGCCATTTCGCTCAACCCCGCAGGCGGTACCCCCCCATTCCGCTTCCAGTGGCAGGCCATACAGGGCGACTCCAGCATCAGCCTCCAGCAGGGACCGGATGTGAGCGGCCTGCCCGCCGGCATTTACCAGCTGCGCATCGTAGATGCCAATGGCTGTGCAGACGAAAAAGTGGTACTGCTCAACGACCAAAGCAGCCCCCAACTCAGCCTGAAGAGCAGCTCGGATATCAGCTGTTTTGGTGCCAATGATGGCCAGGCAGAAATAGCCATTAGCGGCGGCAGCGGGCCCTATACCATCTTGTGGAGCAATGGCGAAAGCGCCGCTGCGGCCCAGGCACTGCCTGCGGGCATTTCCAGCGTACGCGTAAGCGACAGCGCCGGATGCTCCAGCTTTCTCAGTGTGCAGGTGGATGAGCCCTCCCCCATCCTGCTGGACCTCAACCTGAGCCACCTCAGCTGCCACGGGGCAGCTGACGGAGCCATTCAGGTGCGTGTCAGCGGCGGCAACCCGCCCTTCACCTACGCCTGGAGCAACGGGGACACCACCGCCCTGCTGCAGCAGGCAGCCGGTGGCGAGTATAGCTTGCTGCTTACCGATGCCAACGGCTGTACCCAACAGGCACAGGCCCTGCTCAATGAGCCTCCCCCTCTGGCTATTTCTACCCAGGTGGTGGGCGACAACACCGCCACTGAGCCCCCCTACAATGGCCGGGCATTTGTATCCGGTACGGGTGGCACCCCTTTTACTGGCGGAGGCCTCCCCTACCGCTTTCTGTGGTGCGATGGCCTCGAAGCCAATTTTCACCCCGCACTGCCCGGTGGCCCCTGTGAGGTCATCCTCACCGATGCCAATGGATGCGAAATCCGCGATACCGTCATCGTAGGGGGGGTGACACCCGTGAGCATTACCAGCCCCGAAACCGGCATACTGGCCCTTTCCCTTTTCCCCAACCCCAACAAGGGTAACTTTGAGCTGCGCCTGAAACTGAGCAGTCCCCAGGAGGTACAACTGCAGGTATTTGATATGCATGGCCGGCGCCTGTACAACCGCAAAACGCCTCACATCAGTAGCCTGCACACCCCCATCAGCCTGCCGGGCCTGCCCGCAGGGGTGTACCTGCTCAGGCTTAGCACCAGCCAGGGCACGGCCAGCCGCCGCTTTGTGCTTACAGGGCGGTAAAACAACAGACTGGCAAAAAAATGCCTGCCAGCGCCTGCTTTGAAAGTATCTTTCGCGCTCTGGCTTTATTTTCGCACATTATTTGCATACCTTGCATAAGCATGCCCCGCTGTGTTCAGCGGGGCTGTGCTGTGCCTTTTCCGGGACAAAATATGACCGGTATATGTAAATCCAATTGAATGAAACGCTTACTATTTTTCTGCTTTACCAGTTGCCTGCTTCTGATGTTTACTTCCTGCCTCACCATTGAAGAAATCTATGAGTTTAATAAAAACGGCTCGGGCTTCATGGAGTATAAGGTGGATCTGAGTGAAATGGCTTCCCTGCTCGAAATGGCAGCCGAAGAAGAAGGCACCCCCATGGAGGAAGAGCTTTCCTTTAAAGAAGTAGCCAAAAAACTCAGTGGCATCAACGGCATCTCCGCAGTGAATGTGATAGACGACCGGGAAAACTACCTCTTCGGCATCAACTTCAAGTTTAAAAACCTTCAGGCCCTCAACCAGGCTCTGAACAAGATCATGCTGGACGAAGAACCCGGACAAGCCCCGCATACCTTTTTTAAAATGGAAAACAACGTCATTAGCCGTACCCACATGATGAACAAGGCCATGGACACCAAAGAACTGCTGGGCGAAGACGAATCCTCCGAAATGGCTATGGCGATGCTCGAAAACATGAAGTACAAACTGAACTTCAAGTTTAAAAAACCCGTCAAGGTGGTGTATTCCGCTGCCGAAGCCAGCATTGCAGGCAAGAAAAACCGCGAAGTGAAAATTGAAGCCAATTTTAAACAACTGGCCGAAGACACCGAGGCCCTCAACGCATCCATTGTGTTTAAATAAAAAGGAAGGAAAAGGCCTCATGCCCTCCCTTTACCCGGCCCATAGCTGCACCCTGGGCTGTAAAATGCGCGTTCTTACCTGCTCAGAAGCAGAAAAATTCCCCTTTTTTTCGAATTTGTAGCAATATCGTAAGAAAGTTCGCTTGAATTTATTACATTTATTGTTATGTTCACGCTGGTATTTATTTATTCTGATATGAAAAAACAACACAAACACCTATTTTCACTCCAAACGCTCCTCTGCTTGTTCTTCTCTTTGAGCCTCAGCTGCGCCCTGGCACAGCAGCGGAGCTCCTTCGAAGCCCTGAACACCTCGGCCGCCGGGCCCCAAAACACCAGCATGCATGTGGTGAAAAGGGGAGAAACCCTCTATGGCATCTCCAAGCGCTATGGCATGACGGTCAATGAGCTTCGCAGCCTCAACCGCCTGAGGAGTAACCTCATCAAAACCGGCCAAACCCTGCTGGTACATGCTCCCCAGCAAAGCAGGGGCACCACCCAGCCGCCCGCACAGCTGGCCCGTGGAGCAGCGCCCACAACTGCGGAAGCGGGCGTAGTCATCAGCCCGGTGGACGAAATAGATGTGGAGCTGGAAATACTCGCAGGCACCCGGGTGGTAGAGCCGGTAAAGCCTTCGGCTGCCGACAGGGTACTGCCGCCCGTTGCCCCCCTGACGGCCCTGCCCAAAAAACTCAAAGTGGAAAAAAAGCGATACTACCAGGTCCAGCCCGGAGATGATCTCTATTCCATAGCCGATGCCTTTGAAGTTTCGGCAGACGAACTGCGCGACTGGAATGCCATCGCAACGGTTTCGCCCGGGCAGGTAATCATCGTGGATAAGTGGTACGAAGAAATAGACCGCGAAGAAACCCGCCAGCTGGCCATACCGGAGCTGGCTACCCCCGAACCCATTATCGACAGCCCCGATGAGGCTTTTGAGTTCATGCTCAAAAGAGCCAAAAAGCGGGGAGGATTGCCCGCCGAACAGACCGCCCACTTTAGCCGCCTCGACCAGGGCAGCACCCGGGGCCTTGCACCAGCACCCCCAGGCACCATTTACGAAGCGGCCGACTGGACCTACGGCCTCAAAGCCGAAAGCGGCCCCTACCTGGAGTACTACAACGAAGACATCAATGACCTGCGGTTTTATGCAACCCATCCCTCCCTGCCCATAGGCTCCAAAGTAAAAATGCACCTGCCAGACAATCCAGGCTTCGTTGAGCTGGTCATTGTGGGTCGCCTGCAAGGAGGAACCAATGCGGTGGTGGGCTTGTCCCCAGCCTGTGTGCAGTTGCTCAAAAGGGCCGGAAAGCGCACCGTTACCATCAGATATTAGGCGCTGAAAGCCCATCAACTAATATTTTCCCGTATTTCCATCCCTCCAGAAAATTAAAACTTTCACTTTAAACAAGTGTTTGCTATTTTTGGAGTGAGCTGTGAGGAAACGGCCTCACGGCTTATTTGCTTGGGTAATATATGGCGGTAAAAGATTATAAAGACAAGTTTCAGGACCTGCTCAAAAAAAGCGGACACGAAGGCTATTATTACATACATGCCATTTTTGTGCTGGGCTTGTATGAACTTATGCTCTATCTCTGGGCCACCCCTCACGTGGGCATTTATAATAGCGGCGACATCTGGTTTTTTCCTCCTTTCCGCTGCTCCACCCTGGGAGTGCTTTCGGTCTTTGTCTCCCTCACCCTTATCTCCATGTATGCCTGGAACCTCTACGTGGAAGTAAATGGCATCAAAACCCCCAAGGAACTGGAAAAGGATAAAAAGGATAAAAAGGAATTTGAAAAATTTCCCTATAACAAACCCCTGGGCCGCAAGTTTAAGGCTAAAGAAAAAGAAAAGTTCAAACCCCAGTGGCGCTACCTGCTCTTTACCGTAGGGCTGGGCTTCTGGTGGGCCTCAATTTTGTTTATCGGCCTGCGCTTCCTCACCTTCTTTCTGGCCGTTACCATGGCCGGCTACGACTTCATCCCTCTCAGCCTGGACGAAGCCTCCTTTTTGCGCCATTACCACACCAACCCCGGGCAAGACCTGGCCCTGGCCTTTGGGGCCGGCTTTTATGAAGAATTTATTTACCGGGGCCTGCTTTTTGGCTTCATGGCCGGCTGGGTAAAACCCCGCCTCAAAGAGGACTACTTCGTGTTCGACGTGGCGGGTTACAAGGCCGGATTTATGAAAATGGGCAAAAAAACCCATGAAGGCCTGTTACAGATCGTAGCGGCCATCATTGCCGCAGCCATTTATGCCCTGCTGCACGAAGTGGTGGGCAGTGAGCACTACAGCCTCTACACCTTTGTGTACCGCTTTCTCTTTGGACTGGCCCTGAGCTACATTGTGGTGAAATACGACCTCAAAACCGCTATTTGGACCCACGTGTGGAGCGACCTGCTGTTCTTTTTGTCGGTCTGGTTGAGTTGAGGTAATCATGCAGCAATAATTTCAATGCTTTAAATGCCGGACTTACCTATCTTTGCCCCTGATATGGAGCTCATCCAACACCGGCAGCAGCTGGTTTTGTTCTGAGCTTTTCCCATTTTAAGCCATAACCCCATGTATTACAACAATATAATCGAAACTGCGGGCAACACTCCACTGGTAAAACTCAACCTGGTGGCTTCCCACATCAAAGCCACCGTATTGGTCAAAGTGGAATACTTCAACCCCGGCCAGAGTATCAAAGACCGCATTGCCATTCAAATGATTGAAGAGGCAGAAAAAGCCGGCAAGCTCAAACCCGGCGGGACCATTGTGGAAGGCACCTCGGGCAATACGGGCATGGGCCTGGCCCTGGTGGCTGCCGTAAAAGGCTACCGCTGCATCTTCACCGTGGCCGACAAGCAGTCGCAGGAAAAAATTGACATCTTGCGGGCCGTAGGGGCCGAAGTCATTGTATGCCCCACCAATGTGGAGCCCGAGGACCCCCGCTCCTACTACTCCGTAGCCAAACGGCTGAGCCAGGAAATCCCCAATGCCGTTTACCTCAACCAATACGACAACCCCGGCAACACCGCTGCCCACCTGCGCACCACAGGGCCCGAAATTTGGGAGCAAACCGAAGGTAAGGTCACCCACTTTGCTGCCGGTATGGGCACCTGCGGCACCATCTGTGGCGTCTCCTCTTACCTCAAATCCCAGAATGCCAATATCCAAACCATTGGCATAGACACCTACGGCTCCATTTTCAAAAAACTGCACGAAACCGGTATCATTGATGAAAAAGAAATATACCCCTACCTCACCGAAGGCATAGGAGAAGACATCTTGCCGGCCAACTGTAACATGGAGGTCATTGACCACATCATCAAAGTAAGCGACAAGGACGCCGCCCTGATGACGCGTAAACTCGCCCGGCTTGAGGGCCTCTTTGTAGGCTGGAGCTGTGGCTCCGCAGTGCACGGCGCCCTGGAGTACGCCCAACAACACCTCAACAAGGACGACCTCATGGTCATTATCCTGCCCGACCACGGCACCCGCTACCTGGGCAAGGTGTACAACGATAGCTGGATGAGCAACCACAACTTCCTCGACCAGGAAACCATGCTCAATGCCCAGCAGATCATTCACCGCAAACAATCTCCCACCAAACTCATTACCCTGCAGGCCGACCAGCCCCTGGGAGAAGCCATACAGATCATGCGCGAACAGGTGCTTTCTCAAATCCCCGTGATGGAAAATGGCGAAATCATCGGCAGCCTGCACGAAAGCAGGCTGCTCAATATACTGCTGGACGACCCTACCCTGAAACAAGCCCCAGTTAGGCAGGCCATGAGCGACCCCCTGCCCTTTGTATTACCAGGCACCAGAATTGAAGTCATTTCCAAACTCATCAACAAGGAAAACCCCGCCGTGCTGGTCAAAAGCGAGGAAGGTGCCCTCGACATCATCACCCAGTACGACCTCATCAATGTGCTGGCTCAATAATCGCCCCTTTTTTTTCTTCAACAGGTATATAATAAAAAAACACCGGTTTAAATACCGGTGTTTTTTCTTTTTGCATGGAGACAAATACTCAATAACCGGGAATGGTTACCTTTGAAATTTTCTCCAAACCATCTACCAGGATGCCAAACTGATCATCTTGCATGACCTGCTGCATACGGGTAGAGAGCTCCCGGAGAAACTCGGCATAATCCGCCAGCAGCTTTTTGCCTTTGGTGGTAATATGCACATAGATAGATCTCCGGTCCGTTTTCGAGTTTACACGCTTCACCAATCTTTGATGTTCAAGCCGGTCAATGATGTTGGTGAGGTTACTCAACTTTACGCGCACACGCTCACCGATATCCTTCATTTTCTTATCTCCTTCGCTTTCAAGCAGTTTGAGGATATCGATTTCGACTGAAGAAACCTTAAATCTGCGCTGGACGATCTCCTGATGCTTTTGAATCACGTCGCTGAGCTGAAAAAGACTGGCTTCCAGGCGATCGAGTCTGTCGCTTTTGGGGTCTCGGTTATCCTGTATCATGGTAAATGGGTGTTAAAAAATGGGTTGACTCAATGTATAAGAACGCAGCAATTTATACGAAACGAAATATTTCCTCATGAAATAGCGGCCCGCAAAATGCCAGGCCTTTCTCCCGGGCAATGCTTCAAGTGCTTTTTTCCGAAATCCTCAAAAAAAAACTGTCAGAACCTTTCATTTTACCCTTCTTCTCAAATTTTGTTTTGTCGAATGCACAAAATAATATCTTATATGATTATTTACAAATGAAACACTTTTTTTTCAAAAACGCAAACAACGAAAGTTATTTCCACGATAATCTTTCATTAATAGATAATTCTTGTCTTGAAAATTTCTTGCAGCTTCTTCACAGAGGGGTTTTTGCGCGCCATTTCCTTTAGTTTTTCCTCCTGCGTATAGGGCTTGTGCTCACGGCTTTGCTGCAGGCTTTCGTCTATTTGCAGGCGTACGTACAAATCGGGAATTTGTAGTTTTTCCCGCAAAAAAAGGAGGAGATTTTCCCGCTCGCGCTCCAGCATGTTTTTAAAAATTTCGCTGCCCAGGCTCAGGGTCCATTCATTGTGCCTGAAACTGCTTTTGGAAGCCTGCAGACCAGAGGCCAGGTTCATTTTGTTACTGGCCTTGAGCTGCTCAATATAGGTATTCAGGGCAGCCTCAAACTGCTGCTTATCCAGCTCAACTGCGGGGTTGAGCTGGTAGCTGTTGGTGTTTTCTGCTTCTTCTCCGGCCTGCTGCTGTACCTGCCGGACCTGCTGATAGCGCTGCTGGGCTTCATTGAGGTTGCCCGGTATCTGAAATTCGGGCTTTTTATAGCGCTTGGGCCTGGCTGCAGGAGGAGCAGCAGGGGACCTGGGCGGCGCAGCGGCCCCGTTTTGGGGCTTGTTTACCGGCTTTACCTCCACCGGCTCCTTGCTGGCAGGGGCCTGGGTGGTTTCTTGCTGGCGCGGGGATGCCTCGCTTAGCGGCTCAGGGCTGTGCTGGGGCTTTTTTTTTTATCCGAACTTTCTGCAGCCACCAGCTCCACTACGGAGGCCAGGTGGGCCAGTTTTACCAGGGCCAGCTCCACCTTCAGGCGCGGATGGGCTGCCTGCCGGCTTTGCTGCTCGGCATCGGCACACAGCTGAAAGGCATTCAGCAGCAGGTTGGGGCTCAGTGCCCGGCTCTGGCTGAGGTATTTTTCCTTTACATTTTCCGAGGTCTCCAGCAGCTCTACTGTTTTGGGGTCCTGGCAAATGAGCAAATTGCGGAAATGCTCTGTCAAGCCCACGATGAAGTCCTTGGCTTCAAAGCCCTGCTCAATGATCTCATTCAGGGCGAGCAAGAGAGAGGTGTGATCCTGCTGCTGCATGTACTCCACTGCCCGGAAGTAGTACTCGTAATCCAGGATATTGAGGTTTTCCAGCACCAACGAAAAAGTGAGCTTTCCACCCGAAAAACTCACCAGTTGGTCGTACAGGCTGAGGGCATCGCGCAGGGCGCCATCGGCCTTGAGGGCAATTTGCTGCAGGGCGGCAAATTCATACTCCACCCCCTCCTCTTTGGAGATGTATTCGAGGTGCTCCGCGATCTGGTCCACCTTGATGCGCCTGAAGTCAAACTTCTGGCAGCGCGAAAGGATGGTAGGCAGTATTTTGTGCTTCTCAGTAGTGGCCAGAATAAACAGCACGTGGGCCGGAGGCTCTTCCAGCGTCTTGAGAAAGGCGTTGAAAGCCGCCTGCGACAGCATGTGCACCTCATCTATGATATACACACTGCGTTTGCCGTTGGGAGGCACATAGCGCGTTTGCTCAATGAGGTTGCGGATGTCGTCCACGCTGTTGTTGGAGGCTGCGTCCAGCTCGTGTATGTTGATGCTTTTGCCCTGGTTGTAGGCATCGCAGGATTCGCACTGGTTGCAGGGCTCTCCCTCGGGGGTGAGGTTCTCGCAGTTGATGGCCTTGGCCAGAATGCGGGCACAGGTGGTTTTGCCCACCCCCCTGGGGCCCGAAAACAAAAAGGCGTGCGCCAGTTGATCCAAAATGATGGCACTCTTGAGGGTGTTGGTCACATGCGACTGCCCCACCACAGAGCCGAAGGTACCGGGCCTGTATTTTCGTGCCGAAACAATGTAGTTTCCCATAGGTACAAATCTAGGGAATTTATCAACGCCATGCCCAATTGGCGGGGCATTTTTTTCACTTCAAAGGGCCGCACACCAGCTGGCAACAGCCGGGGGTGGCATGCCCTTTGCAATGAGCGCAGGGGCTTTCAAAATGGACATTTTTCCCCTTTGGCCCATCATATTGTGAGAAAGGTCCCTGCAGGACTAAAATTTTTCTCAATTAACTTATCAAATTGCAGAGAGTATTGTACTTTTGCAGCCTGAAAACTAGCTAAATGGCAGATTTAATCCATATAGAATTGCCCGACGGAAGTGTGAGAACCTATCCCAAAGGGATCACCGGGGCAGAAATAGCCCAAGATATCAGCCAGGGACTGGCCAGAAATGCCCTCTCTGTAATGGTAAACGGGGAGGTATGGGAGCTGAACCGCCCCATAGAGCAGGATGCCAAAATTGCCATTTACACCTGGCAGGACGAAGAAGGAAAAAAAACCCTCTGGCATTCCTCTGCCCATATTCTGGCCGAAGCCATCGAATACTACTACCCCGGCGTCAAGCTGGGTATTGGCCCGCCCATAGACCGGGGGTTCTATTACGACATCGACTTTGGGGAGTATGAGTTTGGCGCCCATGATTTTGAAAAAATAGAAAAAAAGTTCCTGGAGCTGGCCCGCTCAGGCGAGACCTTTAAGCGCAAAGCCGTTTCCAAAGAGGAAGCCCTGGAGCACTACCGCAAGCGCAACAACGAGTACAAACTCGAGCTCATCAACCGCCTGGAAGACGGCCAGATCACCTTCTACGAGTCGGGCAATTTTGTGGACCTCTGCAAAGGGCCCCACATTCCCAATTCCAAAGTGATCAAAGCCGTAAAAATTCTCAACACTGCAGGGGCTTACTGGCTGGGCGATGAGAAAAACAAACAACTAACCCGCATTTACGGCATATCCTTCCCCAAAAAGAAAGAGCTGGACGAATACCTCCACATGCTGGAGGAGGCCAAAAAACGCGACCACCGCAAGCTGGGCAAAGAGCTGGAGCTCTTTACTTTTTCCGACAGAGTGGGCCAGGGCCTGCCCCTGTGGCTGCCCAGAGGCACCCGCCTGCGCGAAACCCTGGTCAATTTCCTCAAGCAAGTGCAGGAAGAGGCCGGCTATGAGCAGGTGGTTACCCCTCACATCTGCCGCAAAGAGCTGTACGAAATTTCGGGGCATTACGAAAAATACGGCAAGGATTCTTTCCAGCCCATCAAAACCCCCAACGAAGGGGAGGAGTTTATGCTCAAACCCATGAACTGCCCCCATCACTGTGAAATCTATCAGGAAAGACCCCACTCCTACCGGGAGTTACCCATCCGTCTGGCAGAGTTTGGTACCGTGTACCGCTACGAGCAAAGTGGCGAGCTGCATGGCCTCACCCGCGTGCGGGGCTTTACCCAGGACGATGCCCACATCTTTTGCCGGCCCGACCAGGTGAAGGAGGAATTTATGAAGGTGATTGACATCGTGCTGTACATCTTCCGGGTGCTGGACTTTCAGGACTACAAGGCCCAGGTGTCTCTGCGCGACCCGGAGCAGCCCGAGAAGTATTTTGGCTCTGCCGAACAATGGGATGCCGCCGAGCAGGCCATCATAGAGGCTGCACAGGAAAAAGGGCTGAACATCGTGCTGGAGCCCGGTGAGGCGGCCTTTTACGGGCCTAAACTCGACTTTATGGTGCGCGATGCCCTCTTCCGCGAGTGGCAGTTGGGCACCATACAGTTGGATTATCAGTTGCCTGAGCGCTT
>RFHT01000410.1 GCA_003696835.1 Bacteroidota bacterium | reverse complement strand
TTTTCAAGGAGGAGTTGGAGGTGGTTAATACATTTCATTGAAAATGAGCAACTTACAACAATTGTTTTTTTCACCCTGAGGGTGCTGAATAGTTACGAAACGCGAAAAAAATAACCCGTTTTTCTTCGCGTTTCTATGCTTAAGGCTGAATATGTGTATGCATATCTGAAAAATATCCAATACGCATCCGGTATGCCGCATTGGTATGCTTTCCGGGGAGATTTGCGCTCTTGACATGAATGGAATGGGAACCCGACTCCATGTTTCAGCCCTTCCGGCATTGGTCCTGCTGCTGCTTTTGCTTCTGCTGAGTCTGCTGTTTTATCATCCCAGCATTCAGCTGTTTCCCGCTCACATACACGCCTGGACCCAGGCCGACCGATACGCCATTGCCCTCAAATTTCTGGACAACGGCTTTAACCTCTTTAAACCTCAAACCTTCAACCTGCACACGCGCGAAGGAGTCACAGCAGTGGACTTTCCCCTGCACGAATGGCTCATTGCCTGCTGGATGAAGATACTGGGAAGCCGCTCACCAGCCATCTTTCGCATACACGTGTTGGTGGTGAGTTTGTTGGGCAATATGGCCGTATTTGCCGCTCTGAGGCGGCTTACTGCCTCCTGGCAAAAGGCCTTCATCATGAGCCTCTTTATTTTTTGCGCGCCGGTTATTTCCTATTATCAAACGGGATTTTTGCCCTCAGCCACTGCCCTGGCCACCACTTTTGGCTCCTGGTATTTCTGGATTCGCTACTGGCAGCAAGGCCGCCCGGCTCACCTCTACCTGGGTATAGGCCTGCTCACCCTGGCTGCTCTACTGCGAAAACCCTTTGTGATCTTCCTCTTTGCCGCCTGCCTGCAACACTGCTACCACTGCTGGCGGTCGCGAAGTTGGAAAGTCCACGAAATGGGAGCCTTTGCCCTGGCATTTGCCGCCTTCCTGGCCTATCTGGCCTACAACTGGTGGCTCACCCACACCTATGGCAGCATGTTCCTCAATGCCCTGCTGCCCGCCAGAAGCTGGAGCGAACTCAAAGAGGTGACCACAGCGGTGCTGGGCTACTGGCATTTTCAATACTTCACCCCCTGGCACTACCTGCTGGCTGCCCTGCTGATGGGATGGGCGGGAATAAGCTGGTGGAAAAAAAGGGAACTTTCCCCCATACACCAAAAACTGGCCTTGCAGGCCCTGCTCTACCTGCTGGCAGGCATTGTTTATTTCCTGGCCATGGCCCGCCAGTTTGTGGCACACGAATATTACTTCATCGACAGCCTCTACCCGGGCATATTTCTCCTCCTCATTACCTGCCTGGCCCTCATAAGGCTACCAAACACTTCATCCAGATGGGCTTTTTATAGCCTGGCTTCCCTCATGCTCTTGGCTGCCTGCTGGCAAAATGTGCAGATGCAACGCGAAAAGTACCGCATTGAAGGCCCTGGAGAAGAAAGCCGCAGGGCTTTTACCGGAGCCCAGCAGTGGCTGGATTCCCTGGGCGTCTCTCCACATGCCCGCATGCTCGTACTCAACGCCTACTCCACCAATGTGCCCCTCATCCTGATGAACCGCATGGGCTACACCCTGCTCATCACCAATGACTCCACCCTGAGCGAAGCCATGCAGCTCGATTTTGATTATGCCATTGTGCAGGATGCCTTTATACTTCCAGAGGTATATACCCCTTATCCACAAATTATCCACAAACTCCAGCGCGTAGCCGGAAACGGAAAACTCTCCCTCTTTGTACGCAGGACCACCAATACGCCCGGCAGCCTGCACGATCTGCTGGGTATTGAGCCAGACCGCATTACCCAAACCGATACGCTGCATTTTTCCCTTCCTCCCCCTCCCGGATGGACCCTTCAGGTTCCCGTATCCGAGGAAAAGGGCATGATGGAGGCAGATATGGATTTCGGCCCCACCTTTATTCATACCTTCACCCAGGGGGCTCCCAACCGTTTGCTCTTTCAGGGAAAATTTTATGTTCACTCCCCCGGCTGCAAAGCCAGAATTGCTGTAAGCATCATGCACCAGCAGCAGCTCCTTTATTACCGGGATTATGCCACTCCTACCTCCACCAGCAACTGGCAGGAAGCAGCCCTGCTGTTTTTACTCCCACACGAAATACCAGCCGGAAGTGAACTAAAATGCTATGTGTGGAACCCCGAACACTGCAAATTTGACATGAGCGATTTTGTCATTACCCAATATCGCTTTTGATAAGCCCGTTATTTTGTTATTTTTAGGATAATTTGTTGGAAATTATTTGCGTTATCAATCATAAAATATGCTACAAAAATTCATTATTTGCCTGGGAATCATCTGCTTGTACATTCCTGCACAGGCACAGATGTACGCCGGAAGAAACACCCTCGAAATCAGTTCGAGTGGCACATCAGCAGAAACCCACCTCAAAAGCAACCAGCTCGTAGCCAGTTGGGTCTTTGAAGAAAACAGCCTTGAACTAAGGCTTAAAACCCATGCCATCTACCATTTTGCCAGTGAAGCCGACCAGGCCCTGCTGCAGGAAGTGTTTATGATTGACAGCAACCCCCTCCTCAGTATGAGACTCGACCTCAAAGACCTCAACCTGGCGCCCGGTAGCTCTGCAGGCCAGCAGCTGGCCGTGCCCGTCATCATTGAGTATGCCAGTAAAGAACTGGCTGCCACAGCCGACTTTTCCTATGAGTATGATGCTCAAAAAGAGTGGGTTCGATTTGACCTGAACACTACCGTTTCGGCCGAAGAAATGGGCCTGTGGATAAGCGAGACCTACCAATCGCGCTTTTCCGATCAGGTAAATATTTCCGTAAAAGGAGGTGAAATGACCAGAAGATATTAATATGAAGCCTTGTTTTTTCCAGCGCATACTGCTCCTGGGTAGTTTGCTTACCGCACATCTGGGCCTGTGGGCCCAACTCCCTCCCAACCAACCCGAACAGGATTGCATCAATGCTTTGTCCGTGTGCCAGGATATTTTCGTACAGTCCAACTCCTACGTGGGTGAAGGACTAAACCCCGATGAAATTGATCTGGGGCCCTCCTGCCTGGACTCGGGCGAAAAAAATGATGTATGGTACATCTTTACCGTACAAACCTCCGGTGAGCTTTCTTTCACCATCACTCCCAACAACCTTGCTGATGATTATGACTGGGCCGTTTACAACCTCACCAATGCCTCCTGCGAGGATATTTTCACCAACCCTGATCTGGAAGTGAGCTGCAACTGGTCTTTTGTGAGCGGCCAGACCGGACCCAACGGCCAGGGACCTGGCGGATTCTTTGATCCCTTCAACCCCACCATTCCCGTTCAGGCCGGGGAAGTATATGTGGTCAATGTCAGCAACTTTTCAAGCACCAATTTTGGGTACGTTCTGGACTTCTCCGCCTCTACGGCCCAGATATTTGACAATATTCCCCCACAAATGGAGGTGGGCGGCAGTTGTATTGGAGGCAATATTCCCATTAGCTTTTCCGAAAATGTGCAGTGTGCAACGGTAGATGCAAGTGACTTTGTGGTAAACGGCCCCAACGGCCCCTATACCATCACCGAAGTGAGCAGCAGCGCCTGCCAGGCTGGCGGTGGCTTTGAACGCGATTTTGAACTTGTCATTAGCCCAGCTCTTACTGCTGGTACTTATCAGGTATCCCTCACTGGCTCCGTGCTGGATATTTGTGGAAATGAAGCCATACTTTCCACCGACAGCCTGCAAATTGATGACATCAGCGCTGCTTTCAGCATGGACCTGCCCGCGGTATGCCAGGATAGCTGCATCACTTTTTCCTTAAATGACAACCCCGACCCCACCTATACCTATCTGTGGGACTTCGGGCCCAATGCCTTTCCTGCTACTTCCCCCTTGCCCAACCCCACCTGCATTACCTTCAGCCAGGGAGGCGTTCAAACCATCTCCCTTACCGTAAGCGTGGGAGCGTGTAGTGTTAGCGAAACCAAAACCGTAGAAATTTATTCCACTCCCCTGGTGGATGCCGGGCCGGCAAAATTTATCTGTGAAGGTGAAAGTGGTGTACAATTAGAAGGGAATGTAAGCAATGGATCGCCTGATTTCTCCTATCAATGGAGCTGCAATTTGCCCAATGAGGCTGATTGTGGCATCAGCGATCCCAATATTCCCAATCCTTCGGTTGTGCCTCAGCTCGCTCCCAATGATACCGCCACTTATTACCTGCTGGTAACCGATGCCAATGGCTGCGTGAGCAATGTGGACTCTGTACACGTTCAGTTGGGGGCCTCTCCCAAAGCAGACGCAGGTCCCGACCGCCGCATTTGCGCCATCGGGCCCGGGAAGTTCCTCGATGGTGGGCCCGCACCTGACAACCAGGCGCCAGGGCCTTTTCTATACCAATGGACCCCCGCTGATGGCCTTAGTGAAGACAATGCCGCCAATCCTTTTGCACGACCAGAACAAACCACTACCTACACCCTCGTCATCACCGCCGGCAATGGATGCAGCAGCAACCCCAGCCTGG
The DNA here is from genome assembly GCA_003696835.1 of Bacteroidota bacterium. Classification (GTDB taxonomy): domain Bacteria; phylum Bacteroidota; class Bacteroidia; order J057; family J057; genus J057. The sequence goes on along the minus strand of RFHT01000410.1, from coordinate 274 downwards.
ATACCAACAGCCAGGTTACCGTTTTTGTAGATTCCCTGCCCGTAGCTGAAGCCGGAACGGATACCGTGATCTGCAAAGGCGATACCATTCAGCTGCACGGCAGTGCCACCGTCACTGGCCCCGACTTCGACTATGTATGGACACCCGCCAATACGGGCTTCATGTCGGACCCCAATGCTGCCGATCCCCTGGTAAGCCCCAACTTTACCACCCTTTATTTTTTGGTAGCTACTTCCCGCAGTACAGGCTGCCCCAGCCTGGCCGACTCCGTGCG
>RFHT01000409.1 GCA_003696835.1 Bacteroidota bacterium | reverse complement strand
TGCAAGCCATCGGCTGCCTGGGTATGCGGGCCTGCCACACCAACAACTGCCCAGTGGGCATTGCCACCCAAAAACCGCAGTTGCGTGCACGCCTCCTCATTGAGCAGTCGGCCAAAAGACTGCACAATTTCTTCGAAGCCAGCAAAGAACTCATGCAGGTGGTTGCCCGTGCCTGCGGTTACGACGACATCCGCCAATTCAACCAAGACGACCTCACCACCTTTGATTACGACATGCACCGGCTTTCAGGCGTGAAGTATGCAGGGGTGATACAGGACTGAAGCCCAGAGAAAAAACCGCTATTTTTTTACCCAAAAACACTCCGACATGCCCAAAAAACACTGGCACAAAGTGCTCAATAGTCCAGAAGAGCTGCCCGAAGGGCGGGTTACCACGGCTACGGCCGGAAATGAAACGATCTGCCTGACTCATTACGAGGGTAAAATATGTGCCCTTACCAATAAATGCCCTCATCAGGGAGGGCCTTTGGGAGAGGGCTCCATCGAAAAAGGCTGGCTGCGCTGTCCCTGGCATGGGTGGGACTTCCACCCGCACACGGGCGAGTCGCCCGGAGGGCACGGCGACCGCATTACTACCTTTGAAGTGGAGGTAAAAGCCGATGGCGTCTATGTGGCCATGCCCGAAGCGCCTCCACCTGCGCGCACCGTATCGGATGTGATGGTAGAGACCATGGTGAATTGGGGGGTGGATACGGTATTTGGGATGGTGGGGCATTCCAATCTGGGCTTCGCCGATGCCCTGCGGCGGGCCGAAGAGCGGGGAGACCTGCGCTATTTTGGCATACGGCATGAAGGGGCCGCTTCCTTTGCAGCTTCGGCCTACGGTAAACTCACCGGCAGGCCTGCGGCCTGCTTTGCCATTGCAGGCCCGGGAGCAACCAACCTCTACACCGGCCTGTGGGATGCCAAAGTGGACCGCGTGCCCATTTTGGCCCTCACCGGGCAGGTGGACACCCAGGTGGTGGGCACAGGGGCCTTTCAGGAGCTGGACTTGGTGCAGGCCTTTGGCTCTCTGGCTGCCTTCAACCATAGGGTGCTGCACCACAGCCAGCACGCCGAACTAATGAACCTGGCCCTGAAACACGCTATTTTGCAGCGGGATGTGGCACACCTGACCTTTCCCGACGAAGTGCAGGTACTGGAAGTGCCAGAAGACATCCCCGCCTCCGGGCCCGAAGGGCGCATGCCTGATATGCGGATGCTGCCGGCCAGGGACAAGCTGCAGCAGGCCATAGACATGCTCAGGCAAGCCAAACGGCCCGTGATTATCCTGGGGCATGGGGCGCGTTTTCATATTCAGGCCATCACAGCCCTGGCCGAAAGGCTGCGCTGTCCGGTGTTGACGACTTTCAAAGGCAAGGGCCTGCTTCCCGACGCCCACCCACTGGCCTGTGGGGTGCTGGGGCGTAGCGGCACCCCCATTGCGAGTTATTTTATGAACGAGGCCGACCTGCTGTGTGTATTTGGCGCGTCTTTTTCCAACCATACCGGCATCAGCAGTAAATTGCCCATCATACAGGTGGACTTCGATCCGCTGGCCCTGGCAAAATTTCACCCCATTACCGTGCCCCTGTTGGGCGAGATAGGGGTAAGCGTGCAGGCCATGCTGGAGCAACTGGATACAGGCCTGCAGGCGCTGGACCACCAGGCGGAAATAGCCGGGCGCTGGCGCATCTGGCGGGAAGAAAAGGCGCGCAGGCTGCGCGACAATCGCGGGCAGGGCGTGAGCTCGGTAGCGGTGTTTGAAGCCATGAACCGCCATACCCCTGCCCATGCGGTGATAGCCGTAGATGTGGGCAATAATACCTATTCCTTTGGCCGCTATTTTGAGCCCAGCCAGCAGTCCATCCTGATGTCGGGCTACCTGGGTTCCATCGGCTTTGGGTATCCGGCAGCCATGGGTGCCTGGGCGGCTGCCCCTGAGCGGCCCATTGTGGCGGTAACGGGAGATGGCGGCTTTGGGCAGTACATGGGAGAGGTGACCACGGCGGTAAAGTACGGCATGCCCATCAAACACGTTTTGCTCAACAATTCAGAGCTGGGAAAAATTTCCAAAGAGCAGCGCGCCGGCAAATTTGCTGTCTGGCAAACCAGCCTCCAAAATCCCAATTTTGCCGAATATGCCCGCAGTTGTGGGGCCCTGGGCATCAGGGTGAGCGAAGCCAGCCAACTGGATGCAGCCATGCAGCAACTGTTTGCCCATCCGGGCCCGGCCTGCCTGGAGGTGCTCACAGATGTCAAGCTGATTTAAACAGAACCTTATTTGCGAGAAAGCAGAGCGTAAATGGTCGTTTGGGTACAATTTTTTAGTTTGTTGAAAAATTGCGAAATTGCTGAATGGCCGGGCGAGTAAATGCATAGCCTTACCTTTTGCCCATTTTGCACCTAAACCGAATAGATGATGTTTCATACTTTATTGCTGACTTTGCCTGGTGGATGGGAGTTGCTCATGATTGGTTCCATTATTGGCATTATTGTTTGGGCTTTTTTTGATGCAGCTATGAGTAAATTTGACAAGCCGCAAGATAAATTTCTTTGGATTTCAGTGATTGTTTTTCTTGGAATATTCGGAGCTGTGGGGTATCTCTTGTTTGGCCGTAAGGGCAAAATGCAGGGCTGAGGGAGGAGAGCAAAAAAGCATGCTGGAGGAAAGCCTGGTGAATTTGAGGGTGCGAAGCGCTCCTTTGCGCTGCCAGGCCCAAAGGAGCGCTTCGCAAAACATGCTGGAACAACATTTAGCCTACTGTTTGAGCAAAAACTCAATGGGCACATGGAAGCGGGCGTGCCAGTCATCTTCGTAATGGCGGGCGCCTTCATATCGTCGGGTGATCCAGTTTTGGTTGAGGCGGTAGCCCCGCTCCCTGAGGGCCTGGTCGGCTATGTGCTGAAAGGGTTCGTAGCTGGCATCCAGGCCCTGGGTTCCATAGTCGAAGTAGAATTTATGAGTGGCCGGATCGGGCAGGTGAGTTTTGAAATACTCCAGAAACACCCCCTCCAGCGGAGGCCAGTGGGTGGAGAAGCAGGCCGCTCCTCCAAACACCTCCGGGTATTCGCATACCGCATAGGCCGAGATAAGGCCCCCCATGCTGGAGCCTGCCACGAAAGTGTGCTCCCTGCCGGGCAGGGTGTGGAAGTGGGCATCAATATAGGGTTTGAGTTCTTCGACTATGAACTTCAGCTGCCTGCCCCCAGCCGGAGGCTGCGTTTTGAAGGACTGATACCACTGGTGTTCCGTAGCCGCAATGCGTGCCTTGAGCAGCTCTTCGGGCTTGTCGGGCATGTACTCGGCCATGCGCCCCTGGCTGTTGTAAATGCCCACCACAATCATTTGGGGAATGCTGCCCGCCAGGTAGAGGCTGTCCAGTACCTCGTGTACCCGCCAGCCTTTGTTTACTTCTCCTCCCCATCCTGTAAAGGAATGAAAGAGGTTTTGGCCGTCAAACATATAGAGCACGGGAAAGCGCTGATCGTAACTTACCTGCACTGGCACCAGCACCTCCACCGGGCGTGGGCTGATATAGGCCGAAGGGAAGCTGTCCAGCCGAACGGTGGCATACCTGGGGCTCTTTCGCTGGAAATGTTCGGGAAACACCGTGCCGCCGGTGTAGGGATAGCTTTCAAAAATGCTGTCGCCACCCACCAGCCTGGGATCGCCGCTTTGGCGCAATTGGGTTTCCAGCTGGATTTTCAGTCTCTGCCGTACCAGTTGATAGGCCGGCAATGCTGCCACGTTCTGCAATTGCTGGGGGTCTTGGCTGAGGTCGTACAGTTCTTCTGCCGGTCTTTTGCCAAAGGCCAGTTGATACAGGCGCTGGTGTTGCTCGTCGGCCTGCTGCATGCTGAGCATGTAGCTGCGGGTGGGGCCGCCGTCCACGTCGCCATA
>RFHT01000047.1 GCA_003696835.1 Bacteroidota bacterium | reverse complement strand
GCCGGCGAAACCCTCCGGGAGCTGAATGTTTCCACCTGGGCGCCCGGTGTGTATCTGCTCCAGCTTTCGGGGAAAAATCAGCAATTGCAACGCCAGATATTGGTGAGGTAGGAAAAAAAGGTATTACCTCCTACCAGCTTACGTACAATGGAGCCTGCATCCAGGGTAATTTTACCACCTGCAGGCTCCATGAAATTTTGGTCAGCAGAACATCCTGGCCTTCTTTTTCTATCAGCAACTGCCAGTAAGCCTCCCTGGCCCGCAATATGCCCGCGCGCTGCAAAAAGGTATGCCGCAATCCCTCCACCGACAGCTTGCCCGGCAGGGCGGCATGCAGCAGCACGGCTTCCAGTAGTTGGTCAGCTTCTTTTATTTCTGCTTCCGTGAGGGCAATGTCTGAATCAAAAGGCTGTTCCAGCGAAAGGCCGCAGAGGATTTTGTTTATAGGAAGTAAAAATTCGGGAAAAAACAACTGACCGCTGGCCAGGTAGTGCAGCAGGGCCACCCCCCGCTGGGGGCTGGCATCATCGGCATACTGCACCCCATCCCAAATGCCCGTTTGCTCAAAAAACCGGGGCAAAAAGGGCCACAGCAATACCAGGCCTGCGTTCGCAACGTTCACATCCTCTGTGGCCGCAAAAGCATCCGGAGGTGCCGTTTCCCCTTCCTGCACACTTAAAACAGGGGGCTTTTGCAAGCCTTCAGCAGCCCAAATTGGCTCCGCATCCCATTCACCTAATTCAGCAAGCAAATGGTCAAAGGCCGGGCTTTGAGGGGCCGTTTCATGGAGGGCCGTCCACCACTTTTTCAAGCGGTGCTCCCCCATCTGCTCCTGCAGCCCCTTTGCGCCTGCAAACTCCAGGGCAGCGAGAAAAACCCGCCGCACCTCCTCTCGCTCCTTCAGGCTCAGGGCGGATGCCTTGCCTGCCCGCAGCAATGCCTGCAACTGTTGAACATACCTCCCAAACTCCGCTTGTCCGGCCCGGAGGTTTTCCAGGCGCTCAAGCAGGGAGGAAATATATGGCGGTGAATCTTCGGTATGAAGAAACGCCAGTATCTGTTTCATCTCCGGAGGCAGGTCCGGGCTGGCAGCATAGCCCCACAGGCGGGCTGCTGCCTCCGGCCAGCTCAGGCCCGCATGAGCAGCAAACTGCATCAGCACGGTTTTGAGCAGAGAAGTGGGCTGCTGCATACCCGGCTCCATCAGCTGCAACCAAATACCTTCCCATAACAGTCGTTTTTGCCGCCCGGGCGTCAACCCTTTTACATTCAGCTGCGCCAGTATGGCCGGCAACAGCTGGGGCAGCTGCACCAGCAACTGCTTCATTTCCGGTGATTTTGCCAGAGAGGTCCCCATTTCCAGCAGTATATTGGAGGGAGTATGGGAAATAAAACGCCTCAGCCAAAGGGGGCGTTTGAGCATGCTGCGCACAGCCGCCAGCAAGCGCCTGGGCTGCTGGCGCCACAATTCCGACACGCAATCTGCCCACAGGGCGGGAGTTCCGGCAGGGGCCCACCAGGGTAGCACGCCCTCTTTTAGCACTTGCCAGAACAATTCCCACTGACGCTCTACAGCCGGAACGCGTTTAGCTGCAGCCTGCCTGCTGCCGGCTGTTTGTGCCACTGCCTGCTGCAGTTGGCGCTCCAGCTCGTTTTCAAACTTTTCCACCAAGGTATCCTCAAAAGCCTCAATGGGAAGCTTGCCCAGGTCCAGCTCCAGCCGCCCAATGCGGTACAAGCTGCCATCGGCTGCCCAGCGCGACAGCACCCGGTCCAGAATGGCAGTCAGCTTTCCCAGCAGGAGTTGCCGGCCTTTTTCCTGCAGGCGCCGTCCCGTCTCTTCGTCCTGGCAGATGATTTCCAGCACCTGCTGCTTGATGATATGTCGTTGGGATGGCAGCAAACCAGCAGGCTTAGGTGGCACTTACTTCAATGGTGAGGGTGCTGGCCAATTGCGTCCACACCAGGGTTTGCGCATTGACGGCCAGCACATTAAAGGTGGTGCTGCTGGTGAGCGGGCCAGTGGGCAGGCTCAACGGATCGGCAGCGGGAGGCCCTACCAGCAGGTCCACCCCTACTTTCATGCGGTCCAGGCCGTGTTGTACCTCGCTGCCCTGCACCTGGGCCGAGGTTTTGGGCCGCATCTGGCGGGCACCCGGCACCAGGCTATTATCCTCATGCCGTCGCAGATAGTATTTGACACCCGGCTGGCTGTTGTTGAGCAATACTTCCCCTTCGCTTCCGCTGTCCACCGTGGCAGCCCGGGCGCTTAGCTGTACCTCTGCATTTGGCCTTACCAAAATGGCTGCGGCCTGCCGCAACACTTCGGGCTGCTGGTGTCCGGCCTTGAGGGCCAGTACCACACATACCTGGTCCGCCTCCAGATTGGGAGTTGCCAGGCTAATGACCCCTCCATTTCCCCGCGTATCAGAGCCGCTCAGCTGTTGGTACCAGGCCGGAATAACGCCTTGCTCACTAATGGGCGGATGCGCCAGGCGCACCACGGGCTGGTTCGGAAGGTCGGCTGGCAAGGGATTGGGCAAATCTATGGGTATATCGATCAACTGAGCCGGTAGCTGCCCGCTGCGGTTTTGCCAGTACATCAACTCCTCCGCCGGGAAACTGTACAGGCGGTAGGTAACACTGGCCTGGCTATCGGCAATTTCGATCATGCCCGCAGCACCGTAGTCCACTACCTGCGAAGCCGGTGGTACACTTACGCCCAGGCCGGGGTTGGCCCGCACCCGTATGGTCACACTATTGTTCAGGCGCTCCAGCGGCTCATCTGTGTCCACCCTTTTGGCTTTGACAAACACCTCCGTATCTTCCTGCAGCCTTTCGGTACTGGCAATGGTAATGACCTGCCCCTCCAGCCCCTGGCTGGGATCAGACAGGGGCTGGTCTGCCCCATCAAACAACTGGTACAACACGCCTGCCTG
>RFHT01000408.1 GCA_003696835.1 Bacteroidota bacterium | reverse complement strand
CTGTCTTTCACCAGGGCTTCCAGGCGCATGAAAGGAAAGCGGTCGGCATCCAGGTTGCTGAGGTCCATCGCATCGGTGGAGCGGGTAGTAAACAGCAGAGAGTCGGTGCCATCGTTGCGCTCGGCATAGGCCTTTACAGTTACCGATTCCTGAGCAAAAGCATCCTCTGCACGCCAGTCCCAGTACATTTGCTGCCAGGAGAGGGCGGGCCCTATTTTGGTGGAGCGTATAGTGCCCTGCTCAAAGGCAGCTTTGAGGTCCAGCTCAATGACGTACTTGCTCTCCACATTGGGGGCCAGCACCTCTATGGCCGAGCCGGGATAGCCCTTGCGGCCCAGTATGAGAAAGGCGTCCCCGTCCTGAAGCAGCCTGATGTTCTGGCTGGCGCCTATGAGTTCCAGGGCTTCAAACAGCTCGTCGCCCCACTGAGGAATGTGGGGGTTGGCCGTGCTGCCAATGATGAAATAGTTGCCGTGCTGGGCATTGAGAATGGCGTTTTTGACCACGTGCAGCTCAGCCGGAGACTTTACCAGGCGCAAAAAAGTGGTGTACAGCCGGTCGTAATTGTACACCGGCTCCAGCGAAAACTGGTCCAGCTCCAGGAAGGCAATGCCGTCGGAGAAGAAGCCATTTAAATTGGCATTGGTTTGCAGGGCGCCATTGAGGGAGTACTCAAAGCTGCGGCCGCGGCCGGTGGCAAAGCTGTAAGTAGCTTTGAACTTGTCAAACTCCCAGGCATGCTGAATCTGGTTGGCAGTTACCTGGTGGGTTTCATCTTTCTTAATCTGGGGAATCTTGGATTGGGCCCAGCCCGTTTTGCCTGGTATGTACTTGAAGCTGGAGGTCCCCCAGATGCTGGGAGTTACCTCGCTGAGGCGCACCCGCCAATAATACACCTGGTTTTCCTGCAGGCTGAAGGGCACATTCCAGCTGGCATAGGTAGAGGTGCCCTGCACCACGCCCGAAGCCGTATGCATGGGCGAATTGAACTGGTCGGTGGTATCAATTTCAAATACATAACCCACATTGGCATTTTGGGTGATAAAAAAGGCCGAAGCATCCAGGTGGATGTTGGGCTCGTCCACCACGGCAAATTCAGTGGGGAAGAGGATGGCGGGGATGTTGCCCGGCACAATGCGGCTGATGGTGGTGCGGTTGTTACTTTCGCTGTACTCGTCCAGCTCTTCGTCGGCATCGATGAATACCGTAAACTCATTCTGACCCGTAATGGCATTGCCCAGCTCATTGTAAATCACCAATGAGAGGGTATCCACATTCCGTGGGGCAGCAATGCGCTGCGAAAAATGCGTGAGCACTTCCCCTTCGGGCAGGTGCTGCTGAATGATGAGCTTTACGGAGTCATTGACGGCCAGGGCGAGGTTGCGCAGAATCACCTGCATGATGATGGAGTCCTCCTGTGCGGAGAAATTTTCCGGAGTAAAGATCACACTGGTCTGGTTCACTTCCAGGTCGGGCTTTTGGGCGTGGTACAGCCGTATGGCGGGGTCGCCCTGCAGGTTCATCTGCCGGCCGTGGTTGCGGTATTGGATGGAAGACAGCGAATCGGTATAAACATCCATGGTTTGGCGGATGGCTTCGCCCACCGGCAGGCCCATGAGGCGGTGGTAGAGGTTTTTGTAAAATACCTGCCCGTAAGTTTTGAGCGGGCTGAGGTAGCCGGCGCTGGAGCCACCCAGGTAGCCAATGCTGCCCTTGCCTTTTTGCCCCACCCACTGCTCACCAAAGGTTTTGATGTTGGGGGTAAAATCCCCTCCGTAGCAGCCCATAGCGATCATAAAGGGATACCTGCCGTTGTTGGTGTATTCAAAGGGCTCTTTGAGTGTTACATCCTGAATGTTGGCCGTGGAATGGCCAAAAAAGTGGATGAGGGAAGTACCTGCCGAAATGGCATCGTGATAGGGGGCACTGTTTCGCTGGTCCTGGGTGGAAGAGGAAGTTTTTTGAAAATATACCGGTATGCCTCCATAAGGAACATCGCCAAACTGGCCGATGAAAAACTCAAAGGCATTGCGGATAGACTGCTGCTCACTGGGGTTGCCTCCTCCGCCCAAAAATACGCCAGTTTTCATCCAGGGCTCCCAGGGCGTATGCTCGTATTCGTTTACTTTTTCGAGGTAGTTGAAGCCATCTTCATTGTCAAAGAGGTTGACCCGGCCGATGGCCGCCTCGGGCTTGATGGCCACGCTGTACTGGTCGAAATGGGAAACGTACTCGTAGTCGGTGGCGGGATAACCAAAAGTGGGCACCACATTTTCCACCGCATTTCGCAGCAAAAAATTGCCCTTGCCCCACAACAGAAAATACCGGGGCTTTTTGGACCAGTTGTCCAGGGCATCCTTGCAAAAGCGCTTGATGGCCCAGGGAGTGATGGTGCCGTAGCCATACTCGTCATATATTTCGTCGGTATAGACAATGCGCACCCCGTCCAGGGGCGTAACCGTAGCCGTATCGCGGTAATGGGCATAGGCCTCGGCCGAAGGCTGCAGCAGGCGATGGGTGATGATGACGTATTCGGCCCCGTTGGCGGGGTCGTGCAGGCGGTTCAGGGCCGCTTTTTCAATGCGGGGCGTTTTGATGCCCTTGTCGGTAGCCACAAACAAATCGCGCTTGCCGCCAAAGCCAGGCACAATTACATGGGCCTGGCCGTTGGTGATAATGCCTTTGGCGCGTATGGGGTTTTGCAGGTCATAGACAAATACCGAGTCATTACCATCGGCGCCTTCAAAGCGGAAATACGCATCCACGGCTTTATCCCAGTTTGTGACCCGTATGCTGCGGGCACTGTCCATATCGAAGAGGCGGTCGTAGGTGACCGAGGCCCAGCATATATTGTTGTTGTCGGTGCGGTTGTTAAATTCATTCAGGGCAATAAAGCGCAGGTCGGTCAGCTTGTCGAGCTGAGCGAGGTGCTCGCGCACATAGGTTTTGAGGTAGATGAGGTTGGCATTCCAGGTGGTGTCCAGCACGGGGTTCTGGCTGTTGCCATCCATTTCGATGCGCAGGCGGTGCTGGGTGTTGGAGCGGCCAAATACGCGCGCCCGTATCACGACGGGCCGGTTTTGAAAATTGGCTGCCGCCGGCGTGGGAATATTGATCACCCTGGATTTGTTTTGCCCATAGCTAAAAGAAGGCCCCACATAGCCTTCACCGGTTACGTAGTCGCAGTTGAGGGAGTAGGGTGGATCAAAGGCGCCCCCCCCGCCTCTTACGTATTCGGTCTCTCCTCCATCGGGGTGAAACTCCAGGCGGGCTTCGTAGGTGAAGTGGCTTTCGGGAGTGTAGAGCGAATAGGTGGGGTCAAATACGTTGATGTATCGCTTGCCGGGGATGTTGTCCCAGGTGAGGAAGTAGGCCGATTCATCGGAGAAAAGACTGATGTTTTTGTTGGGCTGCAGGCCGGGTTCATGCAGGCCTGAGAGGGGGTTGCGGTACATGATGGAGTCCACGCGGCCGTCGTTGCGACGGCCAAAAAACTCGAGGTACTGCAGGCTGCCACCCGATCCAGACACGTACATGGGCACCTCTTTGCCACGGTAAAAAAGCCGCAGGTAGCGCAGATCGACCCCTGAGAGGTCGTAGCCCGCCTGCTGCAGGGCCTGTCCACTGAGGCGGTATATGCCGTCTTCTTCCACCACCAGCTTGATAAAGGTGCGGTTGGGATTGACCCGGTACCAGTTATTGCCATACTCAAAATCCTGGGCCCGGCTGCCAAAGCTGGCGAGCATCAGCAAGAGGAAATATAGGAAAGAATGTCTGCTCATGTTATTCTAAAGGAAAACACCTAAATAATGTATTTATTCAAATAGTAATTGTCGGATAAATTACTGAATATGAAACTTCAGGGAGACCACATGCGAATGCAGGTTTTCGGACAAATTTCCGATATTGGCCAGGGCATAGTCGAGCTGAAAGTTTTTGATGACCAGCCCCACGCCAGCCGTGGGGAAGAGGCCATAGACCTGCTCTCCCTCGCGGTTGCTGAGCTGCTGCAGGTTGTAAAAGCCGGCCCGGAAAAAGGCCACGGGCCTGCGCTGGGAGTTGTGATAGGCAAACTCCAGCCCGGCATGCGGGTCAATGCTCACCCCTCCCTGGCTCCAGAGAGCGCCCGCGCGGTTTCCGTCGAAGTAAGCATCTATATCCAGGGCGCAGGTGAGGCTGAGCCTTTTGGCCAGGGAAAACTCATAAGCCAACCCCAGGCGCAGGGAAGGGCGGGTAATTTCGATGGTATCCAGGGGTACGGCATTGCCGGTATTGATGAAATCATCTTCGAAGGTTTCGGTATTGAAGGTCCAGGCGTTGAAGGTGTTGGTGGCATCGGCCAGCACCAGGCCCAGTTGCAGGCCATTGGCCTGATAGCGGGCGGCCAGGTCAATGCCAAAGCCCCAGGCATTGGCAAAGCGGCCCACGCCGCGGTAGATGATTTTGACATTGGTGCCCAGGCTGAGGCCCTTCACCTGCCTGGGCTGCCAGGCATAGGAGAGGATGGCGGCAAAATCGGTGCTGGAAAAGCTTTGGATGGCGTCGTAGTTGATGGAGCCATCGTCTTCTATGAGTTTGAGGGTATTGGGGATGTCGTCCACGCCCAGGCGGATGAGGGAGACCCCAAAGCGCCGGTTGCCCGAGGAGTCCACCGGCAGTGCCAGGCCAATGTAGTTGTAGGTGCCTATATTGGCAAAATAGGCCGCATGCATCAGCGCCACTTCGGGGTAAGCAATGGCCTGCTGGGTGGACAAGCCGGCGGGGTTCCAGTAGGCGGCGGTTACATCCGTGGCCGTAGCCGTTTGGGCATTGCCCATGCCAAAGGCTGCAGCCCCTACGCCTATGCGCATAAATTCATTGCTGTACTTCCTCGCCTGCCCCTGCCCGCGGGCCAGATGCACTACTGATACACAAGCAAGTACGAAAAGGATATGTTTGAGCTTCATAAATTCGGATTCCGGGATTCAGAAAAGGTAAAACTATCCTGCTTTGACGGATTTCCAAGTGCTAAAATAAATGCACCTTACATGCGAAGCTTCCGGCATACATAGCAGTAAAATAAACCGGCCCCGCAGTAGATCGAATCCCACATCGTTTGTCCCATAAACGATGTGAAACAACTAAAAGTATGCCACTGTTGGATGAAAGGTCAGACTGGCTGTTTATTCTGCCGAATAGGAAACTTTGTTGCTCAACTCTGAGGCCAATTGATTGAGTGCGCGGGGAAGCCTTCTCCTGAGACCTTCCTCATATTTTTGCATCAAGACGAGAAACTTATCAGAAAAAAGGAAATCGAGGCGGCTGATGTTTACTTTGTCCATGACCATCCTCATTACTTCAAGAATAAAGTCCCAGTCGGCATAGCGATACAGAAAACGCACCTCGCCGAAACGCTTCAAAAAGTGGTCATAGCCAGGCAGCGGCTGGCAGGCTACCCACTCGGTGAGCTGGACCAGCAGCTGTATGTCTTTCTCCTGAAAGTGGCGGTAAAAAGCATACAGCAGGCTGCTGTGTTGCTTGATGAGGATGCGGTCCAGCATCAGCTCAAACAAAATATGGGAGATGAAAAATGCCCGTGGGATGTGCTCCTTTCCAAAGCCTTCTTTTAGCGTATGGGTAATCAGCCTGGTTTCCCGGTGGAAAAAATCTGAGTTGTGAAAAACGTCATCTACTTCAAAATGCCGCAGCACCCCGTTGTAGAAGCTGAGCTGCTCTTCCGTAGCCTCATGCTCAATCACAATGGGCAAACGCCCAGCTTTCAACCTTCTGCTTCTGTTGAAGGTCGATATCAGGTCGGGGGTCATCACGCCTACAAAAAACAAACTATCTGTACGGTCCTTATCCAGGAAATAGTGCGAAAAATAATTCATACAGATTTATGCATCAGACTACGGTACAAATATCGTAATTTTTTGGGGAATTCTAATCTGTGGGTGTCCAATCTTTCCTGAATATACCGGAATTTTATATCTTGGCCGCACATCAAAGCTCTAAACCTATACATTTATGGCAAAAACTGTTGCAGATGGCCCCGGATTCCAAAACCAAGCTCAGCTATTTGGCCATCCCGTAGGACTCTATTTTTTATTTTTTACAGAATTGTGGGAACGCTTCAGCTATTACGGCATGCGGGCCCTTTTTACTTTATTTTTGGTAGCCGAGGCCACCGGCCCCAATGCGGGCTTTGGCTGGTCCGAGCAGGACGCCTACTGGCTCTACGGCTGGTACACCATGCTGGTCTATGTGGCGTCCATACCCGGTGGCATACTGGCCGATAAGTTCATTGGCCGCAGGCGCTCGGTCATGCTGGGCGGCGTGCTGCTGTGTATCGGGCACTCCGTGCTGGCCCTCAATTCCGAAATATCTTTCTACATCGGCTGCCTTTTCGTGATTCTGGGGGTGGGCTCGCTCAAGCCCAATATTTCCTCCATGGTAGGCGACCTCTACGGCAAAAAGGACGACCGCCGCGACAAGGCCTTTTACATCTTTTACATCGGCATCAACATAGGAGCTTTTCTGGCGCCTCTCATCTGCGGCTATGTAGGTGAAAAAATTAACTGGCACTATGGCTTTGGCCTGGCCGCTATCGGCATGTTTCTCGGCCAGGTGGTCTTTATCTGGGGACAGCGCTACCTCAAAGGGGTAGGGGATCCGCCCAAAAAAGAGGCCCGCAAGTCCAGCACGCCCTCTGCCCCCAACCCCTTTGTGCAGCTGCTCAACAGCCCCCTGCCCCTGGCCATTACGGCTGTTCTGGTAGGCCTGAGCGTGTTCCTGGGCATATTTTACCTCGAATTCGACAAGCAGATCGACCACTACGCCTATACCCTCTTGTTTTCTTTTCTTTCCCTGTGCGTAGGCCTGGGGATGGTGATCTATCGTGGGCTCAACCGGGTGGAAAAAGACCGGGTAATGGTGTTGCTGCTCTCCTTCATCATCGTGATTGTGTTTTGGGGAGCCTTTGAGCAGGCCGGCGGCCTGATGAATGTATATGCCAAACAAAAAACCGACCGCCTCGTTTCGCTCTTTACCCTGGACCTCATGTTTGGGGCAGGCATCCTCTTTATGCTCATCATGGGTTTTCTGGCCCAGCGCAAACAAAAACCCACCTTCAAATACTGGTACCTGGGAGGCGGGGTTTTGCTGACGGTCTTCCTCATTTTGCGTTTTGCACTCTTTACCGAAGACCCCTGGGAGGTGCCTGCTTCTATTTTCCAGTCGGTTAATGCCTTTTTCATCTTCACCCTGGCCACCATGGTGGGCAGCTTCTGGTACAACTGGAAGATGAAAGGGCGGGAGTCTTCCTCCATTTTCAAAATGGCCCTGGGGGTTATCATCATGGGGTGGGGCTTTTTCTTCATGGTGGCTGCGGCGGCCCAATACGAAGCCACGGGCAGCAGCGCCATGTACTGGCTCATACTGGCCTACTTGTTTCACACCCTGGGTGAGCTGTGCGCCTCGCCTGTGGCACTTTCTTTCATCACCAAGCTGGCGCCGGTACAGTATGCTTCCATCATGATGGGGGTGTATTTTGCCGCCACGGGCCTGGGCAACAAGGTGGCAGGCCTGGTAGGTGAGGCTTCCACCAAGTTTGGCGAATACGCCATTTTTGTGGGCATAGCGGTATTTTGTACCCTTTTTGGTCTGCTGGTACTGGCCTTTCTCAAGCCCCTCAAGCGCCTTACACACGGGGCCGAAGACCTGGGCACCGAAGAGGAAGAAGCCGAAGAGGTGGCCGGCTAAGGCCGTTTACATGCATCCTTACTAACCTGCTACTACCTGGATATGAATGCAGTTAAATTTGGCGGATCTGCCACCAACCAACACACCATACTGGGCCACCCCGTGGGCCTGTATGTGCTGTTTTTCACCGAAATGTGGGAGCGCTTCAGCTATTACGGCATGCGCGCCATCCTGGTGCTTTACCTCATCAGCACCATAGACGAAGGCGGCCTGGGCTGGGACCGCTCCCAGGCCCTGGTGCTGTACGCCACCTACACGGGCCTGGTGTACCTCACCCCCCTGCTGGGCGGCTACCTGGCCGACCGCTTCCTGGGCTACCGCAATGCGGTGGTGCTGGGGGCATTCATCATGAGCCTGGGACATGCTTCCCTGGCCTTTGAGGTGCTGCCCCTCTTTTACCTGGGCATTGCCCTGCTCATCATCGGCAACGGCTTTTTCAAACCCAATATGACCCCCATAGTGGGGCAGATGTACCCCGACGGCAGCCCTCTCAAGGACTCGGCCTACACCATTTTTTACATGGGCGTCAATTCGGGCGCCTTTCTGGGCATATTGCTCTGCGGCTGGCTGGGCGAAACCCAGGGCTGGGCCTACGGCTTTGGAGCAGCTGGGGTGTTCATGTTTTTTGGGTTGCTGCAGTTTTACTTTGGTCAAAGCATATTTGGCAACATAGGCGCCAAGCCCGAAGGCAAGGAAAGCGCGGCCGACATTGCCAAAAAGTACAACGAAACGGTGGTGCCCTTCACTACGGCAGATGTGGTGCTGTTCGTAGCCTCCCTGCTGGTGCTGGCCGCCACGGTGCTGGGCTGGGTGTTCATTGAGCTGGAGCAACCGCTGTACAAGCTTTTGTTTATAGCGCCCTTTGTGCTCATTATGCTCACTTTTCTCATTGTGCGGCTGAGCAAATACCCCCAGATAGAGCGCGACCGCATGGTGGTCATTGGCATTTTTGCCTTTTTCGTTATCTTCTTTTGGCTGGCCTTCGAGCAGGCAGGAGGGACCATGACCATCTTTGCCGAGGACTACACCCAGCGTAGCCTCACTACGCCGGTGCAAGCCAATATTTTCCGTTATGTGAGCCTGGCCCTCACCTTTATCCCTATGCTTATCCTCAGCTGGATGGTGTTTAGCCTGGCAACCAAAATCGTTAAAGATTATCCCTTCACCATTCTGTTTACCAGCCTGAGCTTTCTCATTATCTGGGGAGTGATTGTGAAAATCAATATGGACAATTTCAGTCAGCAGGCATTGGAGGTGCCTGCCTCCTGGTTTGGCTCGCTCAACGCCTTTTTCATCATCAGCCTGGCGCCTTTTTTCTCCCGCATGTGGGAAAAACTCAACCAGAGCAGCCTCAACCCCTCGGGGCCACTGAAGCTGGCCCTGGGGCTGTTTTTGCTGGGCATAGGCTTTGTGGCCCTGGTGATAGGGGCTGCGCCCATCCCCAAAGGGGCCGAAACGGCAGCCGTGAGTATGATGTGGCTGGTACTGGCCTACTTTTTCCATACGGTGGGTGAGCTCTTCCTCTCGCCCGTGGGCCTTTCCTTTGTCAACAAGCTTTCGCCCAAGCGCCTCATTGCCCTCATGTTTGGGGTGTGGTACCTGGCCAACTTTGTGGCCAACTTCACCGGTGGTATGATCGGCAGCTACATAGACGAAATCTCTAAAAGCAGCTCGCTTTCAGGCTTTTTCAGCATCTTTGTGGTGAGCTCCTTCACCGCAGCCCTGCTGCTGGTGCTGCTCAACAAGCCCATCAAGCGCATGATGCATGGGGTGAATTAGG
>RFHT01000407.1 GCA_003696835.1 Bacteroidota bacterium | reverse complement strand
CCCGTAGCCTGCTCGCCTCTTCAGCTCTGCGCTCCTGGGTAAGGGTCATAAGGACGGAAACATTTGACTTAGTTAAGTTGGTTAACAAAGTTAACAAATGGTTTGAATAAAACCAATTGCTGTGCAACCGTTTTATATTCTAAGTTTTACAAAGGCTGTGCATTTCTCTACGAAAAACCGTAGCTTGTGAGCAACTGGAGCCAGAAACTAAAGTAAACATGAGAACAACCATCTATTTTTTAATGCTGAGTTTCCTCTTCTGCTGGGCATGCCAGTCCGGCCAGCAGCAGGCACCCACTCTGCCTACCGGCCAATGGCATGAATTATTGGCGAACTATGACGCAGCAGACTGGGAAAAACGAGGCGATTTTGAGGTAAAGCCTGAGCAGGGTGAACTGATTCTGGCCAATAACGGACAACAGCAGGGTGGCTGGCTGGTTCACAAGGCCATGCTACAGGACTTCCGGCTGGAAACTGAGTTCCGGGCAGACCCGCTGGTAAATGGTGGCATTGCATTGCGCATGCAGCAGCCCCCTCCCGTTTATGAGGTAAATTTGCTCAACGATGCCGACCAACAGAACCCCACCGGATCCATTGTGGACCTGGCCCGGGCCAAATGGCTGGACTCCCTGGATACCCGCAACTGGAACCAACTGGCCGTGGAAGTGAAAGGCGATCATCTGGTGGTATGGATCAATGGCGAAAAAGTGTGTGAAACCCACGACCGAAAATCCACCTCCGGGCACCTCGCCCTGGAGGGCCCCAAACAGGGCGGAGAAGTTCGCCTGCGGCAGCTCCGCCTCATGCCCCTGGAGCCGGTGGAGGTGGTCGGCCCGAGCCTGGAAGAACGCGCCCTGGCACACCAGGCACCGCTTGTTCCACTCTTTGACGGAAGCAGTTTTGAAGGATGGGAAAAGGTAGGCCAGGCTAAATGGAGCATTGAAGACAGTGTGCTGCACGGGTACTCCGGTAAGGAGGGAGGCTTTCTGGCTACCCGCCAGTCTTATGGCGACTTTTACCTCAAGCTAAAATTCAAAATTGCCTTTGAAGACAATAGCGGCATCTTTATTCGCCGGCCTCCGGCCGAGGCAGTCAACCCCAACACCAGCCTGGAATGCAACATTTACGACTTCAACGGCCTGGCTCACCCCTACTCTACGGGTTCCATTGTAGGCTATGCACGGGCCTTCCGTGGCCTGGTGGATTACGACGAATGGAACGAAATGGAAATTTTTGCTCTGGGCGACCATGTTGTGCTGCGCATCAACGGGCGCAAATCTGCAGAGGCGCATGTAGCAGCGGCACACCAGCATGAAGGACAAATTTGCCTGCAGGCAGGTATTAAAGTGTTTGATCCTGAAAAAGGCCCTTCGGATATCTATTTTAAGGACATTCTGCTAAAAGACCTCAGCCAGCTCAAATGAGTTTCGTCCCTCAACATACTTTTCTCATGTTTTACACCAAACTGTTTTCCGGCCTTGCCGGCCTGCTGCTATTGCTTTGCCTTGCGGGCTGCAAGCCTCAGCAGGCAAGCCAGCCGCCCAATATTATTTTTCTGCTCACCGACGACCAGCGCTGGGATGCACTGGGCGCAATGGGCAATCCCATTATTCAAACGCCGCACATGGATGCCCTGGCCCGGGAGGGGCTTTTATTTACAAATGCCTACGTCACCACGCCCATTTGCTGTACCAGCAGGGCCAGTATCCTCAGCGGGCAATACGCCCGCAGGCATGGCATACACGATTTCAAAACCTCTTTTTCCCCTGCTGCCTGGCAGGCCTGTTACCCCATGCAGCTGAAGCAAGCAGGGTATTACCTGGGCTTTGTGGGGAAATTTGGTGTGGGCCGGGGCGAGGACATGCCCGCCGCCGACTTCGACTACTGGAAGGGCATACCCGGCCAGCCCCAGTATGAGCAGCGCGACGAACAGGGCCGCTACAAGCATCTCACCCGCATCATGGGGGAGCAATGCCTGGAATTTTTACAGCAGGCACCCGCTGACCGTCCCTTTTGCCTGTCGGTTAGTTTCAAGGCGCCGCATGTACAGGATGCAGATCCCAGGCAGTTCCTGTACGATTCGGCCTATCAGGAACTGTTTGAAGAGGTACAAATTCCTCCTGCCAGAGCAGGAACAGATGAATACTGGGAGGCCTTTCCCGAATTCTTCAAAGCGGACAATGAAGCGCGCAGAAGGTGGGAAATGCGCTTTTCCACTCCCGAAAAGTACCAGGCCTCAGTGAAGGGGTACTACCGCCTCATTTATGGGGTGGATGTGGTAATCGGAAACATACGCAAGGAACTGGCACGGCTGGGTATGGACGAGCATACCCTCATTGTGCTCATGGGCGACAATGGCTTTTTTCTGGGAGAAAAAGGGCTGGCTGGCAAATGGTACATCTATGAAGAATCCATACGGGTACCGCTGGTGTGGTATGATCCCCGCCTGCCCCAGGAGCAAAGGGGGAAAAAAATTGACCAGATTGCCCTCAACATCGATATAGCCCCTACCTTGCTAAAAGTTGCGGGGCAGGATATTCCGTCTCAGATGCAGGGACAGGACCTCTATTCCCTGCTCAATCACAGCCAAACAGAATGGCGGCAGGATTTCCTCTTCGAGCATTTGTTTGAACATCCCCGCATCCCCAAATCGGAAGGGGTGGTGTCTCTTTTTGAAAAATATGCGCGCTATTTGCCTCCTGCTCCTCCCTACGAAGAATTTTACGACCTGCGTACCGATCCGGGGGAGCTGGAAAATCTCGCAGGCAAACCCGAAGCTGAAAAAAGAGTAGAACAGGCCCGAAAGCGGCTGCAGACCCTCATCGGGCAATTTCAATAGGCATTTAATTTTGCCTTTCCCCGTGCTGCATACACCTGTATCTTTACCGTTCAAAAATTTGTTTATGACCCGATACATGCTGGCTGGAATTGCGACCCTGCTGTTGCTGTTTTCCTGCAAAAAAGATGAACTGCCCCCTGAGCAGGCACTGGATTCCACCTGGAACATCATTCAAACCCGTATTTGGGACCAAAACTGTGTAATATGCCACACAGCCGGCAATACCTTTGCCCGCCAGTCTGATCTGGTGCTGGATGCCGACGTGGCTTACAGCCAGCTCGTAGGCCGCAAACCCCACAACCAGGCTGCCCTCAACGACGGGCTGCTACTGGTGGGAACCCAGGGCCTGGAAAGCCTTTATACCAGTTTTTTGTGGGAAAAAATCAATGTGGAAGATCAGGAACACTTTTACGAAGACCACCCGGAGTACGGCGAGCTCATGCCCCTGAGTGGCCGGCCGCTCACCAATGGAGAACTTGCTTTCATTCGCAAATGGATCATAGAAGGGGCTCCAGAAAAGGGCATGGTGGCCGACCCCGCCCTGCTGGAGGACTCCAGCAGGTACGAGGCGCCTCCGACAGCCTTTGAGCCCCTGGAAATACCCGCCTCCGGCTATCAGTTGCACCTGGGCCCATTTGAAGTAGCACCACATTACGAGCGCGAATTTTTTTACTACCAACCCCTCCATAACGCCCAGGCCGCCTACGTAAACCGCGTTCAGATTCGCATGCGCCCGGGCAGCCACCATTTTATCCTCTACGATTTCCTTCCAGGCGCCAACCTGCCTCCGCAGGAGTCCTTCCGGGATTTGCGCAACCTCAACGGGGAGTACCTCTTGTCCACCATTGTCACCCTGGAAGACCAGCGCTTTGTGTTTGGCACCCAATGGCGCGAAATGGACTACCAGTTTCCGCCCGGCGTGGCCCTCAAGGTGAGGGCCAATAGCGGCTTCGACCTCAATGCGCACTACGTAAATCGTAGCGATACGGCCAGAGTGGGTGAAGTATTTACCAACCTACACACCATCCCGGCCAGCGAGGTGCAGCACGTAGCCAAAAACCTCTTTCTGAGCCATGAAGACTTTCGCCTGCCACCGGGAAAGAGCACCACGGTGGAGCGGGTCTTTCGCTTTAATGAAAGGCGGCATATTTTCCTGCTCACCTCCCACGCACACGAACACATGACGGCTTTCCGCATTTATATCTCCGGAGGGCCCCGTAACGGCGAGCTGGTGTTTTTTGCCAATGACTGGGAGCACCCGCCCCTGCTTCAGTTTGACCCTCCGCTCACCATAGAAGCCGGCCAGGGCCTCAAAGCCGTGGCTACCTACTACAACGACACACCCAACACCCTGGAGTACGGCCTGCTTAGCGAAGATGAAATGATGATCATTTTTGGTGCATATTATTGAGTTGGAGCCGCATGCCGAAGTCAGGGATGCAGCCTCTGTTTACCCCATCAGTCAGATTCTGCCATTCTTTCTTCATTCGCTTCGGGCTCCTCAGCTTTTGCCGGCTCCTGGGGATACTCGATACGGCTGTGGTAAATGGTGAGCAACTGCCTCGTAATCACCTTGCGAATGGTGGTGATGTCATTAAAGGTAAGGTTGGACTTTTCCAGCTGATTGTCTTTGATCTTGTGGTCGATGATGTTGTTCACCAGGGCTTTGAGACTTTCTGGTGTCGGTTTTTTCAGTGCCCTGGAAGCAGCCTCTATGGAGTCGGCAATCATGAGCACGGCGGTCTCTTTGCTGAAAGGCAAAGGTCCTTTGTAACGAAACAACTCTTCATCTTCGGGAGGTTTGCAATTTTTCTGCTTCAGATGGGTGCGGTAGAAATACTCCACCCTGGTGGTGCCGTGATGGGTTTCGATAAAATGAATGATTTCCCGTGGCAGCTTGTACTTGTGGGCAAGCTCTATCCCGTGTTGTACGTGCTGTATGATCTTTTGGGCGCTTTCAGCACAAGTCAGCTCATCGTGAGGGTTGACTCCATTTGACTGATTTTCAATAAAGTACTGGGGTTCAATTAGTTTACCTATGTCGTGATACAAGGCCCCCACGTGTATGAGCAGCCCATTCCCTCCTATCACATTGATGGTGGCTTCTGCAATATTGGCCACTTGCAGGCTGTGCTGGAAGGTACCGGGCGCCTTTCGGGCCATTTGCTGCAGCAGGGGGTGATTGGTATCCAGCAGTTCCAGGTAGGTGAGGTCGGAGGTAAGACCAAAGATACGTTCGATGACATAAATGAGGTTATACACAATGATGGTCAGGGCCACATTGATGGCAAAGAGGCTGATGTTGTTGTAGTTGATTTCGGCCAACCCGCCCTGGCTGTACATGTTAAAGGCAATATAGGAGATGGCGTAAGCCAGGAAAATATAGATGAGGGTATAGAAAAACACCTCCCGCTTCCGGATTTGCCGCAAGCTAAAGACGGCCACAGAGCCGGCCATGATTTGTACAAAGGCAAATTCAAGCGATTGCTGCACCAGTACGGCGCCATAGAGGGCCGTTAGCAAATTGGACACAAAGCCCACCCTGTGTCCAAAAAAGTTACTCACAAAAATCGCCACAATACAGCTGGGCGCCAGATAGATGAAGCTCAGGTTAAAATTATACTCCATATCGGACAGCCGCAGCATAAACTCGGTGAGGCGAGTGGCCAGGGCCATGCCCCCAACGGCCAGCAGTATCACAAAAAGGATCAGGCTCAGCTTTACATTGCTGAAATAAATGCGCGGCTTATTCACACTCAGATAAGCCAGCAGCAACATCGTAATGAGAAAAATGATGAGGGTTTTGCTGATGAAGTAGCTCAAATTCGTTTGGCTGCCCACCCGTTTTTCTTTTTCGATGATCAACGAACGGATGATGGCGCCCTTTCGCTTGTCCACCAACTCCCCTTTCCGGATAATAAGGGTACCCCTGGTTACCTTTCCATAAACTGGAGAAATGAGGCTGCGCGCAATCTGTCGGGCTTCATCTGTAAGCTTTTTGCTGTAGCGGTAGTTTGGAGCCAGATGCACACTGAGCAAATGCCGGTAGAGCTGTTTTTCAACTTCTGAGTCAAATTTGAGGTTTCTATCGGTAAAGTTGAAAATGGTAGAAGGAAAGACCAGCCTGGCCACAGGCACCAGCACCTCCTCCGTTGGGCGCACACGCAGGGCTACGATATCGCCCAGGGTATCAGGTTGGGCGTCCAGGTAGCCGCGTTTGTAAATGATATCCGCATATTCTCTGATCTTTACCTTACTCAAGCTGGGGGCCAGTTTTTCTTTTCTTTGTAAGGCCAAGGCGATTTCGATGGGAAAACGGCGGGTGAATACTTCCCCTTTGATGCGGTTGAGGGTAGCTGAGTCCTGCTCTTCCAGGGCTTTTTGGTAGCCAGTGAGGTATTGGTAAAAAATATTGAGTTCTTCTTCCAGCTTCCTGATGGATTTCTCCTCCATGACAGAGTCGCGCAAAAAAATGGGGACCACCTGACTTTCCGCCTTTAGCACTTCCTGGTTAATGCTATCCTGGGTTTTGTAAATGGGAAAATCAAAAGGTGCGATCAAATCGGGATTTCGCCAACTCTGGCCCACTTCGTACTGGTACTGCAGCCTGAATGAACGGGGCAGGATGATGGTCATCAAAATGATGAAGGCCAGCATGAGGCCAACGCGCTGCATATAGCGGCTATTGCGGAGCTTACGGTAATAAAACAAGCTAATGAAGCGCTTCATAGGCCGCAAAGTTAAGCAATTATAAAAACTTTGGTACTTTTGCCTTGTAATTGTATCGCTTTTTGAAGTGTTTTATTGTCGCCATTAAGTTATTGCAGTATGAATATTCAAAAGGAAAAACATGCAGGGGTGGCCCATCCGTTTGAGGCTCCCGACTACTACCTCGTGGACGATTTTTTTAGTGAGGAGCACAAGCTCATTCGCCAGAGTGTGAGAGACTGGCTCAATGAGCACGTAGCTCCCTACATCAACGAGTGGGCACAAAACAACCATTGCCCGCTGCACCTCACCCGCGAAATGGGCAAAATGGGACTTTTTGGCCCTGCTTTGCCCGAGGAGTACGGCTGCCCCGGTCTGGATCAAATCGCCTACGGCCTGATGATGCAGGAAATTGAGCGCGTGGACTCCGGCATCAGGAGCATGGCTTCGGTGCAGGGCTCGCTGGTGATGTTTCCCATTTATGAGTTTGGCTCCGAAGCCCAGCGGCAAAAATACCTGCCCCGCCTGGCTACGGGCGAAATCATGGGATGTTTTGGCCTCACCGAACCCGATCACGGCTCCAATCCCGGAGGCATGACCTCCCATTTCGAAGACAAGGGCGATTACCTGCTGCTCAATGGAGCCAAAACCTGGATTTCCAATGCCCCATTTGCGGATATTGCAGTGGTTTGGGCCAAAAATGAAGCTGGTCGCATTCACGGCCTCATTCTGGAAAGGGGCATGGAAGGCTTCAGCACACCCGAAATACACAACAAATGGTCACTCAGAGCCTCGGCCACGGGCGAGCTGGTATTTGACAACGTAAAGGTACCCAAAGAGAACCTGCTGCCGGGTGTATCCGGCCTCAAAGGCCCTCTCAAATGCCTGGACACGGCCCGCTACAGCATCGCCTGGGGAGCCATAGGGGCTGCCATGGACTGCTACTACACCGCCCTGCGCTACGCCAAAGAGCGGCATCAGTTTGGCAAACCCATAGCCGGGTTTCAGCTTCAGCAGAAAAAGCTGGCCGAAATGGTAACAGAAATTACCAAAATGCAGTTGCTTGCCCTGCGGCTCGGGCAGCTAAAAAATGAAGGCAGGGCCACCTCTGCCCAAATTTCCATGGCCAAGCGCAACAACGTAGAACACGCCCTGAAAATAGCGCGTGAAGCCAGGCAAGTATTGGGCGGCATGGGCATTACGGGCGATTTTCCCATCATGCGCCACAGCATGAACCTCGAATCGGTCATTACCTACGAAGGCACCCACGACATCCACCTGCTCATTACCGGGATGGACATCACCGGCATCAATGCCTTCAGGTAAACACCTGCTTCAAACTCCGGTATTTAACTGATCAACCTGCTGCTATATGTCCTCTAATGTCGTTCAAGTACGCTCCCGGCAGCTGCAGGCTGCCGAGGTGGCCTGGTTTGCCCCAATATGCAATGGGGATACTGATTACCTGGGGCAAATGCCCGACCGCTACAAAAGCACCTGGCAAAATGCCTCTGAGATCCTGCTCACAGCCGACAAACTCGGTTACCGCAATATCCTTTGTCCTTCCTCCTACCAGGTGGGGCAGGATACCTGGACCTTTGCCTCGGCGGTGGCTCCCCTCACCCGCCAAATCAATCTGCTCACGGCTATACGCTGCGGGGAGGTACATCCTCCCATGCTGGCACGGGCCATCAGCACCCTGGACCACATCCTGCAGGGGCGCCTCACCATCAACATCATTTCTTCTGACCTGCCTGGTACTCAACTGGACTCGGCTACCCGCTACCGCCGCTCCGGTGAAGTAATCGAGATTCTCCGGCAGGCATGGACCCAAGAAGAAATCAGCTTTAAGGGAGAGTTTTACCAACTGCAGCTTCCCTCAGAACCGGTAACACCCTACCAGCAAAACGGAGGCCCCTTGCTGTACTTTGGGGGTTATTCTCCCGCCGGCGTGGAGCTGTGTGCGCAATTTTGCGATGTATATCTGATGTGGCCCGAAACAGAGGAACGCCTGCTGGAACTCATGCAAAACATGAGCGCACAGGCTGCCCGCTTCGGCAGGCAGGTGGATTTTGGTCTGCGGGTGCACGTCATTGTACGGGAAACCGAGAGTGAAGCGCGGGCTTATGCCCAAAAACTGGTGTCCAAACTGGAGGAGGAAAAGGGCAAAGAAATTCGCGAGCGGGCGCTGGACGCCCGCTCTTATGGCGTGGCCCGGCAGACCGATATGCGCAGCATAGCCGACAGCGAGGGCTATGCCGAAGCACATCTCTGGACTGGCATCGGCCGGGCCCGCTCAGGTTGTGGGGCGGCCCTGGTGGGAGACCCCGATCAGGTGTTGAACAAAATACGCCGCTATATGGACATGGGCATACGGGCTTTTATCTTTTCGGGCTACCCACACCTGGATGAGTGCAGGTTGTTTGCCCGCTACGTACTGCCCCAGCTCCCCACCATGTCGCTGCCGCAGGCACTAGGCCGCATCCCGCAGCAGCTGCCCATGACCCCTCTGGGTGCAGCCCCCAGAAAATAAGTTTGCTATTCGGCCAAAATATGCAAAAAAAACGCCCCATTTATGCTGCTTGATTTCCTCATCGTCCTGCTTTACTTTGCCCTGGTGCTCTTCATCGCACTTTCAGGCAAGCGAACAGACGAAGGCTCCAGCGAAGCGTATTTTCTCAGCTCGCGCAACTTACCCTGGTATTCCATTGCCATTTCCACCATTGCCACCAATGTGCAGGGTTACCAATTTCTGGGCATGATGGGCTCTGCCTACCTCTACGGCCTGGCTCAGGCCAACCTTGAAATCAACGCCATACAGGGGCTGTGGCTGGCCGCCTTTATTTTTGTACCTCTCTACCTCAAAGACAAGGTCGTAACTATCACCCAATTTATTCAGAAGCGCCTGGGCAAAACCGTGGGTCTCATCTATTCCGTGGCCAACCTGGCCTTGTTTTCTACCATTGGGCTGGGTGCGGCCCTTTTTTGGGGAGCTTATGCCGCCGATGTGGTATTTGGAGATTTTTTGTCATTCATCAGCCCCAGCCGCAGCCTGCGGGTGGCCGTCATTCTGGTAGGCCTGGGGGTATTTTCAGCCATATACACCTATTATGGCGGGCTAAGTGCAGTAGTGCGCACCGACCTCATTCAATTTGCCATTTTGCTTGCAGGAGGGATACTGGTGCTCATAGCAGCCATTCGCCAACTGGGCGGCTGGGAGCAGCTCTACATCAAGACCCCACAACTCATGCACCTGCACCTGCCTGCCGACCATCCCAAGCTGCCCTGGATTGCCATTGGAGGTTGGTTCCTGCTCAATATCAATTACTGGTGTGCCAACCAAACGGTGGTGCAGCGCTCGCTGGCAGCGCGTAGCCTGCGCCACGCCCAACTGGGCCTCATGACAGGTGGCCTGCTCAAATACCTCATGGCTGCGGTCATCATTATTCCCGGCATCGCACTCTACGGCATACTGGGCGACCGCCTGGCCAATGAACCCGACCTGGCCTTCCCCTATCTGGTCACCCATTTTCTTTCGCCTGGTCTCAGGGGCATTATTTTGTGTGCCCTCTTTGCCTCCCTCATGAGTACGGTGGATTCCACCTTCAACTCCCTGGCTACCCTCTGGTCCATCGATATTTACAAGGGCTACCTCAACCCCCGGGCTTCGGACCGGCAACTGATTCAGGCGGGTAGAGGCAGCATTCTGGTCACCCTGTGTACCGGTATATGCATGGGCCTGGTATTGCTCTACCTGAAGTTTGCCAACCCACAGGAGGCCTTTACCCATACCTTGAATGAGCTGAGGTACTACATTAATTGTGGCATAGTAGTGCTCATAAGCGCAGCCGCCCTGCTGGTGGCTCCCTCCCACCGTTGGGCAGTTGCTGCCTTCGCCATCAGCATCCCCCTGAACAGCCTGTTTCAGCAAAGTTTCATGTTTCCCGAAATGAACTATTTCGTTAGGGCCATGTGGGTCATCCTGATCAGCTTTGCCCTGGTAGCCATTCCTTCGGCCAGATATGGAGGCTTCAAATCCCCGGCCGAATGGGTTCAGTATGCGGCAGCGGATGTCAAATGGCTGGGCTGGGCCATGCTGCTGTCCCTGGTACTGTGCCACCTGCTGTTTAGTTAGCGCGTGTGAAAAAAATTCCTTTATCCATCAATTTTTTCTAACTTAGGGTTCCGGCGGCGGAAAGCAAAAAGCATTCACACAATCCTAATCTTTCACAGCATGAAGAATATCGTCCGCCTTTGGAGTATCTCCGTTGCATTTGCTGCATGTTGCCTGTTTGGTGGGCAGCTTAGGGCCCAGTCCCTTCCCCCACACATTCAAATGGCCAGGAGCCAGTCGGCCGATTTTTATACCATACAGCGGAGTTTCCGGCAATACTTTCAACAGCACAGCAGGGACCGCGGCTCAGGTTGGAAGCAATTCAAACGCTTTGAGCACTGGTGGGAGCCGCGCCTGTACCCCAGCGGCAAGTGGCCCGAAGCTGGTATCAGTTGGAAGGAAATAGAAGCATTCAGGCGAAACCAACCGCATGGCGCGCGTGACGCTGCACAGTGGACCGAGCTGGGCCCCAACGTATGGAAAACCAATACCACCCACTGGAACCCGGGCGTGGGCAGGATCAATGCCATCGCCCTGGATCCCCAAAACCCGAACGTCATCTACATAGGAGCACCTGCGGGGGGAATATGGAGAAGCACGAACAACGGCCAAAGCTGGACGCCCTTATCAGATCAGTTGCCTGCCATTGGCGTTTCGGCCATTGCCATTGACTACACCAATCCCAACACCCTCTACATTGGTACAGGAGATAAAGATGGATTTGACACCTACAGCATAGGGGTGCTCAAGTCCACGGACTGGGGCGCAAGCTGGCAAAGCACCGGACTAAACTGGACGATTAATGGAACGCCCATTGTCATCAACAAACTTCTCATGCACCCGCAGAATCCTCAAATCCTCTTTGCAGCATCCAACAGGGGACTGTTCAGAACCGCTGATGGAGGTAACAACTGGAGCACCCTGCTTACCGATGACATAGATGATATTGCCTTTAAGCCCGGCCAACCCAACACCCTTTATGCCATCAGCCTGACTAACGGCACCCATTTTTTGTGCTCCACCGATGGGGGCAACAGCTTCCAGGCCACCGGCCAGCAATCCAGCGGCCGGGTACAGCTAGCTGTAACAGCTGCTGCACCCGATTATGTATATTATTTTGCAACCGACGGGCTGTTCCGATCCACCAATAGCGGCCTCAGCTTCAGTCTGCGGGGACCCTGCCCGGCCCAAACCCATCAAAACTGGTACGACTGGGCCATAGCCGTGTCTCCCACCAATCCAGAGGAAGTACATGTGGGTGCCATAGAGACTTACGTCTCATTTGATGGTGGTAGTTCCTTCATCCCCACTTCAGAATGGTATTTTCCCAGCGCTGCGGAAACCGGCTATGTGCATGCCGACATACACGTGATGCTGTTTGAAGGCAATACCCTCTACGTGGGAAGTGATGGCCTGATTGCCCGCACGCATGACAGTGGCGCCAATTGGGAAACCCTGACCGAAGGGCTCGGCATTCGCCAGTTTTACAACATCGGCATCAGCCAGTCGCAGCTCGGCCTCCTGATTGGAGGCGCTCAGGACAATGGAACCAGCATATACAACGCTGCCAGCGGCTGGTCGGGATGGTTGGGAGCGGATGGCTTCGAGGCCATTATTCACCCCCAAAACCCCCTCATTATGTACGGGACTTCCCAAAATGGAAGTTTTTACAAAACTACGGACGGCGGCACCAGCCGGGTGGCCGTTGCCCAACCCGGCTCCGGGGCATGGAGCACCCCTTTTGTGATGGACCCTGTGGACGCCAACACCCTGTATGTGGGCACTGCCGAGGTGCGAAAAACCACCGATGGCATGCAATCCTGGACCACCATTGGCTCATTTGATATTACCCAGCATATAAACGAACTGGCCATTGCGCCCTCGAACAACCATCACCTTTATGCATCAAAAGTTAATAAACTATGGCGCACCACGAATGGTGGCCAAAGCTGGATACAATTAACAGGCCTGCCCGACAATTTCATCCGCGCTATTGCTATACACCCCCGAAATCCCCAGAAGATCGCCGTTTGTTTTTCGGGCTATAGCCAGGGAATTAAAGTGTACATGAGCGATAATGGAGGAAATAGTTGGGTCAATATATCGGAAAACCTCCCCAATCTGCCCGCCAACACCCTGGTGTTTCGCGACGACAGCCTCGAAAGCTTGTATGTGGGCATGGATGTGGGGGTGTATGTGCGCACCAACCAGCAATCTGCCTGGCAGGC
Organism: Bacteroidota bacterium; assembly: GCA_003696835.1. Taxonomy (GTDB): domain Bacteria; phylum Bacteroidota; class Bacteroidia; order J057; family J057; genus J057. The sequence continues at coordinate 5,616 of RFHT01000407.1, read as the reverse complement.
ATTTTTTGAAGGCTTACCCAATGTGCCAGTTACTGAGCTTGAAATCCAGTACCTGGATAACAGCCTGCTGGCAGCGACTTATGGACGGGGGTTGTGGCAAACCCCTCTGCCTGCATCCGGGCCCCAGTTGCCCAGGGTCAGCACCCTACCTGTTAGCCAGGTGGGCGCACACACTGCCATGGGAGGTGGCCAGGTGCTCAGCGATGGCGGCACTTCCCTCATTGAACGGGGGCTGGTATTGAGCACTTCCCCCACCCCCACCCTTAATGGGCAGGTATTCCCTGCTGGCACGGGCACGGGCAGCTTTCAAACCCAACTGACGGGCCTGCTGGAAGCAAGCACTTATTATGTGCGGGCTTATGCCACCAATGAAGTGGGCACTGCCTATGGCAATGAGGTGGTTTTTACCACAGAGCGGCAAGCCCGCAGCTGCGGCAATACCAACCTGGCCCTCAACCGACCCGTAACCTTCTCCTCAGAGGAAAACAGCGCCCAGGGCTATTTTCCCGCTTCTAATGCAGTGGACGGCAACCCCCAAACCCGCTGGTCCAGCGAGCACGGCATTGACCCACAGTGGATTTATGTGGACCTGGGGCGGGAAATAGATATTTGTAAGGTGGTAGTAAAATGGGAAGCGGCCTATGCCGCTGATTTTTCCATCCTGTTGTGGAATGCCAATACCTCAAACTGGGACATCGTTCACAGCATTACGGGCAATACCCAATTGACCAACACCATAGAAAACCTTCAGGTTCGGGGACGCTATATTTCCGTTTACGGAACCCAAAGAGCCACTCCTTATGGATACGCTATCTATGAGTTTGAGGTGTATGGAGAAGATAGTGTAGCCAATCAGCCCCCAGTAGGGCAAAACGTTGCCTTTAGCCTGCCGGAAAACAGTGCCACTGGCACCTATGTGGGCACGGTGCCAGGGCGGGACCCCGAAGGAGCCTCCCTCCAATACCAGATCCTTGCAGGTAACCTGCAGCAGGCCTTTGCCCTGCATCCCCAGACGGGGGTGCTCACTGTGCAGTACGCCCCGGCCCTGGACTATGAGACTCACCCCAGCTTTGAACTGCTGGTGCGCATATCAGACGGAGCGCTTGCCGATACGCTCACTGCCGCTATTACCCTCACCGACCTGTATGAACATCAGCCCTGCACAGAAAACCTGGCCCAAAACCGGCCGGTGGTCGTATCTTCAGTTGAAAATAATCAAACGGATCTCTATGGCGGGCACCTTGCCGTGGACGGCGATGAGCAAACCTACTGGTCCAGCCTCTATGCCGATCCCCAGTGGTTGTATGTGGACCTGGGCCAGGAAGTAGAATTGTGCCGTCTGGCACTCAAATGGGGAAGCAACTACGCCAGAAATTTTTTCATACTAGTATGGACAGGTACGACCTGGCAACACATCCGTAGTGTGGTAAACAACCAGCAGGGTACACACAGCCTGGAAAACCTCAACGCCAGCGCGCGCTATGTTGCCATTTTTGCCGATGCAAGGGCGGGCCGACAGGGATACCAACTGGCCGAGTTTGAAGTATATGGGACCGTGCTGTCCACTGCCATGTCTCATCAGCATGCTCCCCCGGCCTTTCCACCTTCCCTGGCCAGTGTGGCCGAGCTGAATTTGTATCCGCTACCCGCCGACGAGCAGCTACAAGTCGAATTTCAAACGCCCATAGCCCGGAACATAGAGCTGCAGCTCATCGATATGAAGGGTGGCCTCCATATCAGCAGAAAAATGGCCTTTGAGGCTGGCTTAACTACCTTTACCCTGCCCACTGCTACCCTTCCTGCCGGCGCTTATCTGCTAATAGCAGGACTGAAATCAGGTAGCATCAGTAAACGGTTTTTGGTGATACATTAACTCTTCATCCAAATTATTAGCAATAATATTAAGCAACTGAATTCAATAAAAAGAGTAGGTAAATGTGAGTTCGGGATATTAAGCCTTGATTATCAATCGTTTATTTTTGATACGAATTTCGCACCTATTCAGTACCCTCAGGGTGAAAAAAAGAAATTGCTGTAAGCATGCTACTATCCGGGTTCTATGGATAAAAATCGCTCCATGCAGACAAAAAACAGCAATTGAAAATTGAGTTTGCCAGAAGAAACCTATTTTTCGAACACGACCTAGTCCAGGCTTTTCCCCTTTTGGGCCAGCGCTTCCAGGGCCTGTGCCAAATCTCCCACCAGGTCCTTTGCATCTTCTATCCCCACCGATAAGCGCATGAGGGTATCGGTAAGCCCAGTTGCCAGCCGTTCTTCCCTGGGAATAGAGGCATGTGTCATGCTGGCGGGATGGCCGATGAGGGACTCCACACCTCCCAGGCTCTCGGCCAGGGCAAAAAGCTTCAGATGCTGCATCAGGAATATGGCATCGGCCATACTGCCATCCTTTAATTCGAAAGAAAGCATGCCTCCGAAATCCCGCATCTGGCGTTTGGCCACCTCGTGATTGGGGTGGGATTCAAAACCCGGCCAATGGACCCGGCCCACCATGGGATGAGAGCGTAAAAAATGGGCCACCTGCGCCCCGTTCTCACAGTGGGCGCGCATGCGCAGGTGAAGGGTCTTGATCCCCCTCAAAGTTAAAAAACAGTCCTGCGGGCCGGGAACGGCCCCGCATGCATTTTGAATAAAACTCAAATGCTCATACAGGGCCTCCTCATTCACCACAGCCCCCCCCATGACCACATCGGAGTGGCCGCCCAGGTATTTGGTAATGGAATGTATCACTACATCGGCCCCCAGTTCAAGCGGGTTTTGCAGGTAAGGTGAAGCGAAGGTATTGTCCACCACTGTCAGGGCATCACTTCCTTCCAGCAAATGTGTAATCGCCTCAATGTCCACGATATGCATCAGGGGATTGGTGGGCGTTTCTATCCATACCATTTTCACCCCCTGGTGCAGGTGCTGTTTCACCAAAGCCGGGTCTGACATGTCCAGGAAGCGGAATTTTACGCCTATGGGAGCAAATACCTGCATAAACAAACGATAGGTACCTCCGTATAAATCGTTTGATGCCAGCACCTCATCACCAGGCTTTAGCAGGCGCATTACGGCATCCATGGCAGCCATGCCCGAAGAAAAGCATACGGCAAAGCGACCGTTTTCCAGGCTGGCCAGGGTCTCCTGTAACACGCTTCTCGTGGGGTTTTTCCCCCGGGCATAAGCGAAGCCCTTGTGTTTTCCGGGCGCTGACTGTACGTATGTACTTGTTTGGTAAATGGGCGTCATAATGGCTCCGGTAGTGGGGTCGGGCTGGACGCCGGCGTGAACCGCTCTGGTACCAAAGCCCTGCTGGTTAGTCTGAGCAAAGGAAATTCTATCTTTCAAACCTGAATTCATAAAAAATTTGATTATCTTGAACTTTATGCCCGCAAAGTAAGTAAAATAGGAAAGATAAATTAAGCATTAAATGGCGAAGTTAAATTCTACTGAAGTTAAGATTCTGGACGAAATTGCCGGATGGAAAGCCGAAGGGCCCGGTTTTCTCAACCGCGCAACTGAATTTGTGAGCAAACCCATTGGGTGGCTCACGGACAAACTGGTACCCGAAAGTGTAAAAGGCAGTGCCTCTGACATTGCCGATACCATAGCTGAAAAATTAAAAGACGTCTCCAGGTGGTCTGTCAACCCTCAGGAAGTGCTGGAAGCCACGCGGGAGTTTGAAATCACTGCCAATAGCATTCCTGAGCTGAAAAAGGCTTCCATACACGACCTGGACCATGTGGCCCAAAAATTCATTGAAGGCAATACCCGCGTGGCTACCCTCAGTGGTATAGGAACAGGCCTGGTGGGCTGGCCCGGCCTCATTGCAGACCTGCCCACCCTTTTTCTGCTTTCGATGCGCTCCATCCACCAGATTGCCCTGTGTTATGGCTTTGATCCCAACGGGGAAAACCACACCGATTTCGAACGCGAGTTTGAAACGCAGTACATCATGCGCATTTTCAAGATCGCCACGGCATCGGACAAAGTGCAAAAGCAAAGGGCCCTGGGTGAGCTCAAAGATTTTGAAGCCGGCAGGGATGAAGAACTGGCCAGGGAAATCGGCAGCGATTACACCACCAAACAACTGGGAAAAAATGCCTCCAGCTTTGTTTCCCAACGCATCATTCGCGAAATTGTGGAGCAAACCATTTCTAAAAAAGCCGCTGCGCTTGTACCCGGCCTGGGAGCTGTATTTTCTGCAGGCTTTAACTACGTCTATCTCAAAGATGTGGGAGAAGCTGCTTACATGCTCTATCGCGAGCGTTTTCTGCTCGACAAAAAAGGTCGTAAGAAAATCATTCAGATTGATATAGAGTAAGAGCTTCTGCTCACCGGTTTTGTCCAACAGCCCCGGCTCTATGCAGATGCCGGGGCTGTTGGCATACTGAGTAAATGCGGGTAACAGGCGGGCATTATTCCCTCAAACGGGTTCTCACTTCAATGGGGCCGTGCAAGGTACGGTGTACCGGGCACTTATCGGCTATCTCGAGCAGGCGTTGCCGCTGGTTTTCGTCCAGTTGGCCCTCCAGCTCAATTTCCCTTATAAAAACATCAATTTTGCTACCCTGCAGCTCACTGTGTGCACTGTCCTGTGCATAATCTTTGGTATGTGATAAATGTACCCGCACCTCCTGCAGGTCCCATTGCTTGCGGTCGGCATACATGCGCAGGGTCATGCTGGTACAGGCACCCAGAGCAGCCGATAGCAGGCCATAAGGGGTGGGCCCCAGATTGGCCCCGCCCACAGATTGTGGCTCATCGGCCAGCAGACGGTGTTCCCCTGCTCTGATTTCTGTGGTATATCCTTTTGCCCCCGTACGTACCACCACCTGTTGGTCGGTGCGCAGGTCATCGCGCTCTTCCATGTTGACATACCTGCTCGCCCAACTGGCAACCATGCGGCCTGCATACAGGGCATCTTCCTTTTTACTCAGCAAATGGTCTGCCCCGTCCAGAGAAATAAAGCTTTTGGGGTGCCGCGCCATTTGATAAATGCGGGCCGCATGCTCAATGCCCACCACCGTATCCTGGGGCGAATGCATGATCAGCAGGGCTTTTCGCAGCTTGCGTATCACTTCCGGCTGTACCTGCTCCAGGTCATCCAGAAATTGTTTTTTGACCTTAAAAGGCCGGCCGCCAATGTTGACTACGGCCTCACCTTCTTCGAGAATTTCCGCTTTAGCATCTTCAAATAAATGCGCCACGTGGGCAGCGTCTGAAGGAGCCCCTATGGTGGCCACCGCTTTTACTGAGTCAATTTTGGCTGCCGCCATCAAGGCTGCAGCTCCTCCCAACGAATGCCCAAGCAGTAACTGAGGCGACTCATAATGCTGCTGCATAAATGCTGCAGCAGCCAGCAGGTCATCTACATTGGTAGAAAAATTGGTCTCTTCAAAAGCTCCTTCACTTTGTCCCAGGCCGGTAAAGTCAAACCTGAATACTGCTATACCTGCCTGGGTAAGGGCCAGGCTGATGTGCCGCACGGCATGCAAATTGGCCGTACAGGTAAAACAATGGGCAAAAATGGCACAGGCCCGGGGGCGCTTGCCCAGAGGCAAGTCCATATAGGCCGAAAGTTGGTCGCCAGTATGATTGGGAAATCGAACTTTT
>RFHT01000046.1 GCA_003696835.1 Bacteroidota bacterium | reverse complement strand
TTTTTTTTCTCAAAAAAGACAAACATCTAAAAACTTAGTATGAAAAGGATTGGTGTGGTACTGATGAATATGGGAGGCCCCAACCGGGAAGAAGCTGTACAGCCCTTTCTGTACAACCTCTTTATGGATGACGACATCATCAAGATTCCGCTCAAAGGAGGCATCAAACGCAGGCTGGTGAAGTTGATCAGCAGTAAACGCGCCAGGGTAGTCGCCGAAAAGTACAAGATGATCAATGCCTGCCCCAAGGGCTGCCTGGGCCCCAAAAGCTGCTCCAACCGCCAACAGAAGGTGGTATCTGACTGCTGCTCATCCACCAACCCCATCACCGAATGGCAACGCCGGGAGTTGGAAAAAGCCCTGAACCGGGAGAGCCAGGGGATTTCCTACACGGTAGTGACGGCAATGCGGTACTGGCATCCCTTTACCGACGAGGCCATTGACCAACTGGAGGCGGCTGACTGCGAGCAGTTGGTGTTGTTGCCCCTGTATCCGCAATTTTCTTATTCCACAACGGCCTCCAGCCTCAACGAATGGGTGCGCCGGCTGCGGGCCAGAGGACTGGAAGACCGCTGGAAAACCCTGCTCATACCCAGCTATCATACCCATCCGGCCTATATTGCGGCCATCAACCAGCGCATCGATGAGGCACTGCAAAAATTTCCCCCCGAAGTGCTGGACCAGCTGCATTTGCTCTTCAGTGCACACGGCACTCCAGTGTCTTTTCGCGAGGCCGGCGACCCCTATTCCTTTCAGATCAAAGAGAGCATGGAAGCCGTTATGCAGGCCCGGGGCAAGGATCATCCCTACTGGTTGTCATACCAAAGCCGGGTGGGGCCCGTAAAATGGCTCAAACCCAATACCGAGGACTTCCTGCACGTGCTCAGGGGCTATGGGGTGCGCCACCTGCTGGTGATTCCCATCGCCTTTGTAAGCGACCACATTGAAACTTCACATGAAATTGGCATCGAATTCAGGGAAATTGCCGAAGAAATTGGCATGCAGCACTTCGAGCTCACCGAAGGACTGAACGACATGCCCCTCTTCATTGATACCCTGCGCCAACTGGTGCACCAGCGGTTGGGGGAGGCAAAGCAGGTGCCAGGATTCAGGGCGTAGTGGAGATGCAAGATGCAGGATGCAGGATGCAAGATTCAGGATGCAGGATTCAGGTCGCAGCGCAGCGGAGACTCCTTTAAGGAGATTCAGGATGCAGGATATCCTGTGACCTGTCACCTGTCACCTGCATCCTGCCACCTGTCACCTGCATCCTGTGACCTGTCACCTGCATCCTGTCACCTGCCACCTGCATCCCTCCTTAGCGGAATCGCGCCACGATGCGGATGTTAAACAGCCGGTCGGAGAGGTGGTTGGGCACGGCGTAGCGGTTGTTTTGCAGGTCTTTGATCCAGATGTGAGAGACCGTGTTTTGCCGCTGGAAGAGGTTGTATATTTCGGCGGTGGCCCAGATCGATTCTATGCCGTGTTTGATGCGCTCGGCGCTGCCGCGAAAGGTGATGAGCTTGCTGAAGCCAATGTCCACGCGGTGGTAGGCAGGAAAGGCAAACTCCGTGCGCCGGTCGAAGGTGCGGGGAGGTCCAAAACGCATGCCGCTGCCAAAGATATAATTGATGTGCACCTTGAAAGTGGGGTTGGTGGGCAGCTCATCCTGGAAATACATGGCAAAGGTAACGCGCTGGTCGGTGGGACGGGGTACGGGCCCCTGGTCATCGCCGCGTATGTCTTCCGATGTTTTGAGCAGCCCCAGGCTCACCCAGGAGTCCACTCCTTTGATGAATTCCCCATTGATGCGGGCATCCAGGCCGTAGGCAAAGCCATCGGCCAGGCGGTCGGGGTAGTAGCGTATGCGTATGTTTTGCACCTCGTAGGGGATGAGGTTGGAGAGTTTTTTATAATAAACTTCCGAAAAAAACTTAAAAGGCCGCCCCCAGGCAGTAAACTGGTGGTCCAGGCCGGCGATGAAGTGTACCGAAGTTTGCGGCTGCACCCCGGCATTGATGCTGCCATCAAAGCGGCGAAACTCCCGGTAAAAGGGCAACTGGTGATAGATACCCGAAGCCAGGCGCAGCCGCAGATTGGGCCCGCCCTTTCGGGCCGAAGCATCGTACACAAACTGCAGGCGGGGGCTGTACAGCCAGTGGGCCTGCGGCTGAATGTTGAATCGGTAGTTGATGGCACGCAGCCCAGAAATGAGCAGCAGGCTTCTACTCTTGTTGAGCTGCCATTCGTGCTGCACAAAGGCTTTGAGCTGGCGGTTTTCCAGGCGGGTAGCGCCGCGTATGTATTCCTCCACCCCAAATTTCCCCGTAGAGTCGATCACATAGCCGGCCGAGTCTTCAATGGTAAACTCCTTGAGGTCGTCTTCGATAAGGCGGTACACTCCCTTGAGGCCAAAGCGCAGTTTGTGCCTGCCCTGGTTGTTGAGCGTCCAGAGGCCACGTATTTGGCCGCTGCCTACTTTGGCGGTGAGGTAATTGCGGCCGTGGTTAAACTCGGTGCCTATACCCAGGTCAAATTCCGTTTCGTTAAATTCCGAAGAGCCAAAACTGGTATTTACTTCTCCCAGCAGGTACTGGCCATATACGTCAAACACCTCGCTTTCCTCGGTTTGAAACCCACTGAGGATGTAGTCAAAGCTGAGGCGTGCGTGGGGGCGGTGCTCGGCTTTAAAGGCCAGCATACCGGTGGTGTAGGCCGTTTCCTGCTGCCCGTCGAAGGCCACGCGTATGCGGAAAGCCTGCTTGATGGTGCCAAAGGTGCTTTCACGTGCGTCGGGGCTGAAGAGGTAGCGGTTGCGGGTAAGGGCGCCAAAGGTGGTAAACTTCCAGGGGGAGTTGGCATAGTAGAGGGTGTCGCGTTGGCCGTTTTTGCGTTGGCGGTAGCGGGGCTGGCGCAGGCGGTTTTGAGGCGTAAAGGTCAGCATCAGCTGCAGATCCACGAAATTGGGCTTGTATTCGCCATCTGTTTCCAGGCTGTTGAGGGGGTAGGAGTTGGAAAAACGCCTGGCGCCCAGCTGGTAGGTGAAGCGCCCGGGCTTATCGGGCGACTTTTTGTTTCGACTGATGCCTTCGAAGTGAATGTTGTTGGTGATAATGCCAGCCTCCAGGGTGGCGCGAAACTCCCTGGGGGTGCGGTAGGTGATGTCCAGCACCGAGGAAAGGCGGTCGCCGTACTCGGCGGCAAAGCCGCCAGTGCTGAACTGTATGTTCTGGGCCATGTCGGGGTTGGAAAAACCCAGGCCCTCCTGCTGGCCCGTTCGGGCCAGAAAAGGGCGGTAAATTTCAATGCCATTGACATACACCAGATTTTCATCAAAATTACCCCCGCGCACCTGGTACTGTGAGGAAAACTCGTTGTTGGAAACCACCCCCGCCTGGGTTTTCATAATGGCCTCAATGGAGCGGTTGAAACCCGGCATTTTGATGATTTCTTCACTCCTGATGGGGATGCGCTGCATCTGGGGGCGCTCGTGTAGGGAAGTGGGCGATTGTTCGTCGGTGATCTCAAACTCATCCAACTGGCGCTCCAGCATACTCACGGGCCGGTCGTACACCCGGCCGGCCACCAGGCGCAGCTCCAGCTGGGCAGGGCTGTGTGCCGCGTGGGTAAAGCGGATCTGTACCACCTCTCCTGCCGGTATTTCCAGGCGGTAACTGCCATCCGCATCCGATCTGCTACGGATGTCCATACCTACCACTTCAATATTTACATCAGCTATGGGTAGGTTGTTCCGGTCAATGACTTTGCCTTTTACTACAGCGGTCTGGCTCAGTAGTTCCGGAAGTGTGAGCAGCAGGAGAGCAAGCAGACAAAGCGAAATCTTGGTGCTATTCTTCATCGGTGGCAAATATACACTAATGTAGCGAAGCGGAACAGGGAATTATTTTGTCATGCCCCCACAAAGCGCCATTTTTTCCCCCTCATTGCTTACGCGAAGCCTGGTCCTGCTCCAGTAGAGTGCGGTTCATTTCGTCGCTGTCGCCATACTGCTGCCGCAGGGCTTCGAGGCGGGCATGTAGTTCCTGCCTGATGTCGGAGTATGCCGGGTCCTCATACACACTGCGCATTTCCATGGGGTCCTGTTCCAGGTCGTACATTTCCCATTCGTCAATGTCGTAATAAAAATGCACCAGCTTGTAGCGGTCGGTGCGTATGCCGTAATGCCGTTTTACGCTGTGGGGGCCGGGGTATTCATAGTAGGTATAATAGATGGCGTCTCTCCATGAGGGTTGTTGGCCGGCCAGCAGCCCCCGCAGGGAGTGGCCCTGCATGTCGGGGGGGATCTCCACACCCGCATAATCCAGGAACGTAGGTGCATAGTCGAGGTTTTGTACCATCTCCTCAATGACCGTACCGGCCTTGATTTCCCTCGGATAGCGAACCAGCAG
>RFHT01000406.1 GCA_003696835.1 Bacteroidota bacterium | reverse complement strand
GCCGTTACTAACCGTTAATAACGGATAATGCTGTAATTTGCTCATTATCAGTGCCCTCCCAGAAAAAAGTTGGGATCATTTTGGGGAAACAGCCGGATTTTTGCCCATTTCGGCGCCATCTGGGGGAGTTGGGAGAAAATCGTTGATAACTGTAAAAAGCCGTTATTAACCGTTAGTAACGGGTAATGCCGTAATTCGCTCACTATCAGTGCTTCCACAGAAAAAAGTTGGGATAATTTTTACCTAAAAGACCAATTTTTGCCCATTTGCTCACCCGCTTTATCCTTGCCGACCATGCAGGACCACGAGGTGCCCAAGCATCAAAAGCCGTTATTAACCGTTAGTAACGGATAATGCTGTAATTCGCTCATTATCAGCGCCATTCCAGAAAAAAGTCGGGATAATTTTCACTAAAAAGACCGATTTTCGCCCCATTTCCGCCTCGCCGGTTGCCATCTGGGGGAGTTGAGGAAAATCGTTGCTAATCCTCAAAAGCCGTTATTAACCCTTAATAAACATGAATACCGGAAGGTAAGCTGTATCTCGCAAGGTGCTAGTTACGCATCAAACTAATGGCTACCCCTCCACCTGCAGCCAGGTGAAAGGTTTTTGCATCTCCTTTCTGGATTTGGGCACTTTCAATTTCGTAGTCGCCGGGATTTTTTTCAAAATGTGCCTGTGCTCCGTCGCGGTAAATTTGGGCGTTAAAGACCTGGCCTTCAGGAAGAAAATCAAACTTGATCGTAATATCCCGCTCGTTTTCATCGGTAATACTTCCGACAAACCAATTTCCGGTATCGCGCTCTTCCCGGGCAATGGTGACAAAATCGCCCACTTCGCCATCCAGGGTAATGGATTGCTCCCAATTGACTCCCACATCCCTGATAAACTGCAAAGCGGGATGTCCTTCATAATTCTGGGGAAGGTCACAGGCCATTTGCACAGGGCTGTAAATCACTACATACAGGGCCAGCTGATGAGCGAGGGTGGTATTAATTTTATTTTGGGGTTTGGGCTTTAGGGTCAGTTCAAATACGCCGGGAGTAAAGTCAATGGGCCCAGCCAGCATGCGGGTAAAGGCCACGATGGAAAGGTGCTCGGGAGGGTTGCCCCCATCGCTTGACCAGGCATTCCACTCCTGCCCTCTCAGACCCTCTCTCGAAATGGCATTCGGATACGTCCTGCGGATACCCGTTGCTTTGATGGGTTCATGTGCGTTGACAGCCACTTGCTTTCTGGCCGCATGCTCCAATACTTTGCGGTAGTGGTTAACCATCCATTGGCCGTGATGGTACTCCCCTTTTGGAATAATTTTACCCACATAGCCCGTTTTGACCGAATGAATGCCCAATGACTGCATCAAATTATAGGCGGTGTCCAGTTGGCGCTCATAGGCTCTTGGGGCCGCTGAGGTTTCGTGGTGCATAATGAGTTCAACGCCTTTTTCTTTTCCATACCGAACCACCTCCTCTATATCGTAATCGGGATAAGGGGTAACAAAATCAAAGACGCCTTCTCTGTCCTCAAATCCTATCCAGTGATCCCAGCCGGTGTTCCAGCCTTCCACCAGCAAACCTTTAATTCCGTTGGCCGCGGCAAAGTCTATGTAGCGTTTGGCGTTTTCGGTAGTGGCTCCATGCCTGCCCGTACCGGACTTTCCGCCTTCCAAAAAGGTGTTCATGCTTTGAGACCCCTCATAATCCCAGGTAGAAAGCCCCAGGTGCATTTCCCACCAGATTCCTACGTATTTCATGGGTTGAAACCACGAAATATCTCCCAGTTTGTTGGCTTCGTTTAAATTGACAATCAACCTGGAATCGATCAACCCGCCGGCCGTTTCGCTGATTTGAATCGTTCTCCAGGGCGTTTCAAAAGGCAAGGCCCTTTTTACTTTGTAGTTTACCCGTTCAGAACCCACCAGATTACTCACCAGCGACAACTGCCCAGGATCCACCTTGAGGGTCATATCCGAATAGTTTGTGAGGTTGGCTTCGTGAAAACTCAGGTATAATCCCGTCTCGGTTTTCATGGTAACGGGGGTATTGACCGCATTTTCGGGAATGTAAGTTTGGGCCAGGTCGGGATGGTTTCTCTTTTGGGTAGCATCAATTTCACTGACTTTGGTTTGGGAATACAAATGCTCGTAGATGTCCCAGTCGCCAGGTATCCAATAAGCCGTATGGTCTCCTGCCAGCTTAAATTCAGTGCGTTCTTCTGTGATAAACAAGGTGTCCGTTCCCGCTTGCTCCGGAAATGCGTAGCGAAACCCTATCCCGTCGTTATAGGCCTTGAAATAAACCATCAGGCTGCGTTTGGGCTCACTTTGTTCTACCAGCGTGATTGCCAGTTGGTTGTAGTTGTTTTCCACCAGGCGCTGCTCTCCCCAGGGCATTTCCCATGTTTCCGAAAAGGAAGATGACTGGGCATCCTTGATCTCAAAGCCTGCTGCCAGAGCGGGCTGGTTGAGTAATTCAAATTTCATTTTTGAGGGCTTGATCACCGGCTGGCCCTCATAGGTTACGGAGTATGTGGGTTCACCTGTCTCACTTAATTCAAACAGCACAACTACCCGTTTATCCGGGGAGGTAATCTTTGTTTTGCCAGGTTGTGAACAATGCCACAAGGTGGATGAAGCCATCAGGGTGAAAAGCATCAACGGGAGTATTTTTTTCATTTTTCCTGTTTTTAATTTAATATCTTGTATTTTGGGGTGTGTAAAATAATCGCTGTTCGAAATCCCATTCCAGAAAGGCTGGCCCAAAAGCCCAACAACTGTGCAGACACCACTGCCAATTCATTCCCCATTCATTCCATTATTCGCTTTGCGCTAAAACACCTCACCTCCTATGCGCGACCATAGCCGGTATAGCCCATAAGCTGCGGCTATAGCCAGGCCGGTGAGCAGCAGGGCGGGGATCCAGTGGCCATACAGCCAGTTGCCCGTAGCAAAGAGGGTGCTATAGACCAGCACACAGCCCATGAGCATGGCCAGAATCCCATCGGGTACATCCCACTTTTTATGCTCATCGCCCATCTTCATGCCTTTCCGGGCTGCAGCTTGCCGTATGTGGTTCCATCCGGGCCCGCCGGGGTGGGTTTTCTGGTAAAAGGCAATGAGGGTATCCTCGTCCTCGGGTTTAGTGAGGAAGGTGGTTACCAGCCAAATCACCGTGGTGAGGCCCACACTGATGACAATCCGGCTCCACACCGGAAAGGAGTCGGGCAAAATGGACTCAAAATCGGCGCTCAGAATGGAGGGGTTTACGAGCAGGGAAATGATGCCGGAGGCAAACATGGCCACAATTTCGCTCCAGGCATTGATGCGCCACCAAAACCAGCGCAAAATGAAGATCAGCCCCGTGCCGGCACCGAAAAGGATGATAAAGTCAAACAACTGCTTGGCATTTTTCACCTGCAGGGCCAGCAGGGCCGCCAGCACCATCATCAGCACCGTAGAAACCCGGCCCCAGGCTACCAGCTCCTTCTCCGATGCCTCCGGCTTGACAAAGCGCCGGTAGAAGTCGTTCACCACATAGGAAGAACCCCAGTTGAGGTGGGTGGAGATGGTGGACATAAAGGCCGCCACCAGGGAGGTGAGCACCAGGCCCAGCAGGCCGTTTGGCAGAAAGGTGAGCATGGCGGGGTAGGCCAGGTCGTGGCCCAGCTTGTCGTCGGATATATTGGGGAAAGCCTGGTGGAGGCTGTCCAGGTCGGGGAAAACCACCAGCGAAGCCAGGGCCACAATGATCCAGGGCCAGGGGCGCAGGGCATAGTGGGCAATGTTGAAGAAAAATGTGGCACTGATGGCGTGGTTTTCATTTTTGGCGGCCAGCATGCGCTGAGCCACGTACCCGCCTCCGCCGGGCTCCGCCCCAGGGTACCAGCTCGCCCACCACTGTATGGCCAGGGGAATGAGCAGAATGGGAATGAATTCATTGGGATTGGAAAAATCAGGCAGCAGCGAAAGCTTGCCCACCAGTTGCTCGTGGGCAAAGAGCTGCCCCAGGCCGCCCACATCGGGATGTCCAACGGCTACCACCGCGGCGCCGAAGGCGCCGATCATGGCCACAAAAAACAGCAGAAAGTCGGTGAGAATAACCCCCTTAAAGCCTCCCAGCGAGCTGAAAATCACCGTCACCAGCGAGGCGATGCCGATGGTGGCCAGCGGCGGCAGCCCCAGCATTACCTCCCCTATCTTGATGGCGGCCAGGCTCACCGCCGCCATGCTCAGCACGTTGAAGGCAATACCCAGGTACAGCGCCCGGAAAGCCCGCAAAAAACTGGCCGCAGGCCCTTTGTAGCGCATTTCGTAAAACTCTATGTCGGTGGTTACACCCGAGCGACGCCACAGCTTGGCGTACACAAAGACCGTGAGCATACCCGTGAGCAAAAACGCCCACCAGGCCCAGTTGCCCGCCACCCCGTGCTGGCGCACAATGTCGGTAACGAGGTTGGGCGTATCGGTGGAAAAGGTGGTAGCCACCATGCTCATGCCCAGCAGCCACCAGGGCATGTTGCGGCCCGAAAGAAAAAACTCAGAGGTGTTTTTGCCCGCTGTGCGGGCAGCATACAGCCCGATAGCAAGTGAAATGGCAAAAAAACTGACGATAAATACCCAGTCGATGGTTTGGAGTTCGAGTGTCATGGCATTGGTTGATGTGAGGCCAAATAAAAGAAATTGCCCGGCTTTTCCCAACTGCTGCTATGTAAATTCTGCCGGAGAATGCGCTTAAATCTTGAACAACTTGTATTAACTTGCACGCCAAACGAACATTTTCTCAAATTAACCGCATGAAACCAACACTCGTCATACTCGCTGCCGGCATGGGCAGCCGGTACGGAGGCCTCAAACAAATAGATGCCATTGGCCCCCACGGGGAAACCATCATCGATTACTCGGTTTACGATGCCATACGTGCCGGCTTTGGCAAGGCCGTATTCGTCATTCGCGAAAGCATAGCCGCCGCTTTCAGGGCACATATAGGAGATAAATTTGCCGGTAACATTGCCGTAGAATACGCCATGCAAGAGCTCGACCGCGTGCCGGCCGGCCTGCACTGGAATCCACAGCGCCAAAAACCCTGGGGAACTGGCCATGCTGTTTTGGTTTGCGAAGAACAGGTGCAGCAACCCTTTGCCGTCATCAATGCCGACGACTTCTACGGTGCCTCCTCTTTTCAATTGCTGAGCGATTTTCTCTCCGGTCTCTCGCCTCAGGCTCACACCCACTGCATGGTGGGCTACCGCCTCGACAATACCCTCAGTGATTTCGGTTATGTTTCCAGGGGGGTATGTGAAACCGATGCTCAGGGCTACCTGTTGGGGGTAACCGAGCGCACCCACATCCAGCGCCAGGGAGAGCAGATTGTGTACATGGAGGAGGGAGAAGCCGTTCCCCTGAGCGGGGAGGAAACCGTTTCTATGAATATGCTGGGTTTTGCCCCTTCTGTTTTTAAGTGGTTTCGCAAGTATTTTGAAGAATTCATTGCCCAAAACCACCAGCAGCTCAAGGCCGAGTTTTACATTCCCACGGTGGTCAACCGGCTCATACAGGAAGGCAGGGGCAGCGTAAAGGTGCTGCAAAGTCCCGAAAAATGGTTTGGCGTCACTTACCAGGAAGACAAGGCCACGGCCCGGCAAAACATCCGCCGCCTGATCGATGCCGGGGTCTATCCCGAAAAACTGTGGGCATAATGCCCCATCGCATGTATGTCAACATATTCACACATCCTGACCCATTTCCAGCTCGAGGGCCAACTGCAAAAACTCCAAGCCTGGGGAGGGGGCCACATCAACCACACCTACCTTGCCGAATATGAGCAAGATGGCCACAGGCTGCGCTATATTCTCCAGCGCATCAACCAGCAGGTATTTCGCCAGCCAGAAGCCGTGATGCACAACCTGGCTGTGGTGTGTACCCACCTGTACCGCAAATGGCAGAAAGCCGGCCTGGCCGATCTCGAAAGAAAGTGCCTGCAGTATGTGCCCACGCGCCAGGGGCAGGCGGCATACGTGGATGAGACCGGCGCCTACTGGCGGGTGCTGAGGTTTATCGAGCACTCGGTGGCCATTGACTATGTACAACGGCCGGAGCAGGCCTTTGAGGCGGCGCGTGCTTTTGCCCGCTTTCAGCAGGGCTTGGAGGGGCTGGAGGTAACAGAAATCAGAGAAACCATCCCCTTCTTTCATCATCTGGGCAGACGCTATGCACAGTTTCAGCAGGCCCTGGCCGCCGATGTGGCGGGCCGCAAAGCCGGGGTAGAAGCCGAAATTGAACTGGCCCACCAGCAGTATGAGCGCAACCTCCCCCTGCTGCAGGCCCTGGAGCAGGGCCACATTCCCCTGCGTATAGTACACAACGACACCAAGATCAACAACGTGCTGCTCGATGCCCATAGCGGGCAGGGCCTGTGCGTAATCGACCTGGACACCCTCATGCCTGGCAGCCTGCTGTACGACTTCGGCGATATGCTACGCACCTTCACCAGCCCGGTGCCGGAAGATGAGCCCGATGTCAGCCGCGTGCGCCTGCAACTGCCCCTGTTTGAAGCCCTCTGCAGGGGCTACCTGCCCCCTTTGCGCAAGCTGCTCACCCCCGCCGAAGGCGAGCTGCTGCTCGCCGCCGGCCACTACATGACCTTCATCATGGGCCTGCGTTTCCTCACCGACTACCTCATGGGCGATGTGTATTACAAAACCCGATTTCCCACCCACAACCTGCTGCGCGCCCGCAACCAGTTTGCCCTGATCCAAAATATGGACCAGCAGGCAGCCGCCATGCAGCGCATCCTGAAGGAGGTGATGAGGTGAAAGGGGCTTTGTAATTCAAAATTTACGCGTGTAGCTCACAGAAGGCAGAATGGGAAATAGACTGAATTCATACAATTTATACTGCTCTGCTGCTGAGTCGTAGCCGTAATACAAATAGAAGGGGTTTCGCCTGTTGTAGGCATTGTAAACACCCAGGTTCCATATTCGCTCCCCTCTTTTCTTCTTTTTTATAAACTGAAGGGCGAGGTCGAGCCGGTGGTAGTTGCGCATGCGGGAGCTGTTTCGCCCACCATAGTAAAATGCTTCCTCAAACTTATAGGGCGGATCTACACGGCTTTGGGGGAAATGAAAATCATGGTATTGAGGGGCAATCAATTCATACCCGCTCAGGGGCAAGGTAACGGGATAGCCCGTCCCAAATACCCAGCTAGCCGATAGGTGCACCCCTTTGGTGAGGGTATGCATATACACCACTGAAAGCTCATGGGGCCGGTCATAGATATACGGGAATACTTTTCCCTCATTGAGTTGGGTAAACTGACGGGTATTTTTCGACCAGGTATAAGCGATCCAGCCGGTGTGCCTGCCCGTATTTTTCCGAAGCAAGAGCTCCAGCCCCCACACCCTGCCTCTGCCGTCAACTACCACCTTGTCCTCCCAGTTTTGGTTGCCCGTGAAAAAATTCGCCCCTTCCAGAAAATCAATCTGCTGGTTGAGTTCTTTGTAAAACCCCTCCAAACTTGCTTCCAGGCCATATTTGGGGTGAGAATAAGCCAGGCCCCATGCATATTGGGTAGCAAACTCAGGGGGGGCCTTGGAGGTGGCCGGTACCCATAAGCTCACAGGCAAACCAAAATTGCCCGCTGTAAGCAGGTGAATGTGTTGCTGCATACGGGCATAGGATGCTTTTACAGAAAGGTGCTCCTGCAGCAGGTAGTTTAGGCTGGCACGGGGCTGTAGCTGGGCATATTGTTGTTTTTCCACCAGGTAAAGAGAGAAATGCAGTCCCACATTCCCCGAAAACCGGCTCCCCCATTTCCATTCATCCTCTATATAGGCCCCAAACTCTGCGGCAAATACAGGCTTGTTATACCAGGTGGTATCCTTTTCCACAACCTGCTGATTAATTTCTTTGAATGAACTCACGTTGGGTTCAAAATGGTGGCCTATGCCAGATAACCCCCATTTGATATGGTGCTGGTTGCCGGGGTACCATTCCATGTTGAATGTTGCACGCAGATCCTGCAGCAGGGAGTGAAATTGCTGCTCCCCCCGGAAAAGGGTTTGCTGCGTTCTGAGATTCTGGCTGTGCCAGTATGAATGGGTTTTGTACCGAAAATGCGTAAAGGATAGGGCAAGGTTGGAGAAAAGTTTGGGCGAAAAAAGATGATTCCAGCGAAGGCTCATCAGTTTATTGCCCCAGCGGATGCTAGATCCGCTTTCCTCTGATTTTTTGGCAACCTCATCCTTGCGTACACCAGAACGATCTATATACTGGTCATCTCCTGCATACAGGCTAAAATAAAGTCGGTCTTTATCTGAAAAATGGTGTGTAACTTTAGCATTCAGGTCGTAAAAAGTGAAATACGGTTCTTTAAATCCGGGTGGTTTGGTGAGGTTTATGCCACGTACCAGCAGGTCGTAATTGAAGCGCCTGAAAGTGAGTAAATAGGAACTTTTTCCCTTTATCAGGGGACCTTCAGCCGCCGCTTTTGTGGCCACTACTCCCATTGAAAGACTCAAATGATGCCGGTGCTTATCGCCTTCTTTCATCCGGATATCCATGACCGAAGACAAGCGGCCTGCATAGCGTGCCGGAAATGCCCCTTTGTACAGCTCTATATGGTTGATTGCAGCAGCATCAAACACCGACAAAAAACCCCCTACATGGTTGACATAGTACAGCGGCACACCATCCAGTAAAATCAGGTTTTGGTCAGGACTGCCACCCCGAACATACAAAGCACTGGTCCCTTCAGCTCCTGCCTGTATGCCGGGCATCAGCTGAAAGCTTCGCATTACATCCACTTCACCCAGTATAGTAGGTAGGCGCTCTATATGCGAAACCGGAATACTGACCACACTCATTTGAGGAGATTGCTGCGGGGGGCGGTCTGCCACAATTTCCACCACCTCCAGGGTGATCCCCGGCACCAACTGTACCTGCAGGCTGCTGTCTTTGCTCAGCACCAACTGATGTGACCATCTCTGATAACCCACATAGCTTACCCTGATAGACAAGCTGCTGTCGGCAGGTAGCTGCAAGCTGTAAAACCCCTGCTTATTCGTATAAGTACCCCTTTGGCTGAGGGTGTCAAATATACGGGCACCAATCAGTACTTCCCCATTCTTTGCATCAGTTACATACCCACTCAGGGTAACCGACTGAGCTAAGCTGCCCGCTGGTAGCAGCCAGCAGCAAAGCAGTACACAAAGAACCAGGCCTGGGGGTACCTTTATGGCCTGAGAGACGGCTATTTCTCTACATTGATGAATCATAAGCAGCAAAAATGATCTGCCTCATGGCTGATAAACCAGCCGTAGGCTATCCACACTAAAGGCGGCAAATATGCCAAGACCTCCCCTTACATTGCTGTACATCTCAAAGGGAGTAGTATAAAACTCAAAGCCCGGATGGTCATTCCCGGTGGGATTTAGCGGCTGACTGGCCAGGTGGCGCTCACGGGCTTTCCGGTACAGGTAGTAATTTCGGCTCGTTGTACGCAGAAACAAGATTTTATTGCTCATATTTCCCGCAATGACCGAACCATCAAACCCACCTCCGTATTCATGCAGCACGAGCTTTACCTTTTGTCCATCAAATAAATGATCAGAAAAAAACAGCGTTTCGGGAAAAAAAGGCTCGTCCCCCTCCGATACAATGCGGGGATCCAGGGTGCACGCAAACCTCCGGGCAGACAAAACCAGATGCGAATCGCTTGTATCGCTGTTTGAGGAAAGGCGGTACAGCAAAGGTTCATAATAATTGCTTTCCCCCGCCGGATCATCGATGGTAAAGCAAACCCTGGTGGTATAATCAAGTGGACACTTACTGTTGGCCGCTGCCAGGGGCCAGATTTCCCCTTTTTCTGGCATGACAGGCTTCGGTACCGTATCGTGGGCTACTACTTCTCCCAGGCTGGGGTGAAACACCCGAAGTTCATACCCTCGGCCGGCCTCCGGCCTGATATGCGCCCGGTAACGCCCATTCCCTTTGTAGGCTAGGTGGTCCAGCAGCTCCCCCTCCGACCATAGCGTGAGTTCTGCATCCCGGATCAGCCGTCCGGTGGTGTCAAATAAGCTGCCCGACTTGCTCACATACACATCCCAGCTGCTGTCGGCAGCAAACAGGCTGTTCACTACCAGGCGGGGAGGCAAGTGAGGCATGGGCACCTCTGTACTTTGCACACATGCCAGCAGCCAACACAGCACCCCAAATATCATATAGTTTTTCATGACTGATAAGCCTATCATTTCACTAAGGCCTGACAGTGAGGGTGATTTGCTCGCTAAGGCGAGTTCCTGAACCACTGAGCTGGCCAAACAGCAAAGAATCTGCATCATTGGTGAGGTAAATAGTGTCTGAGTTGTGCACACGCATGGCCTCTGCCCGCAAGTATATAGGATTGGGAGAAAATTGGTAATCCTTTCCAAGCAGAACAGAAACCCCGGAAGTCAGCTCAATTTCCTGAATCAGTACAACCCCTTCCTGATTGGTCTCAGCAGCATAAATACCCGGTAAAAGCCTGTCCTGAATTTTCCCAGGCTTCCCTTCAGGATTAAACCGAAGGTAATCGTTATAGGCTCCTTTATTAACAAAAATATTTACCCAGGCCCCGGAAAGCTTTTCTCCATTTTCATCCACCACCCTCACTTCTAAATCCAATCTTGGATAGATGAGTTCACTTTCCCGCATACAGCTCATAAGCACGAAAAAAAATGCAAAAAAACTGCAAATACACACAAATTTAATTTTCATACTGATTGATTTTTGGGATTATCTCAAAATATTTATCCATAGCAATTATCTCAATAACGAACCAATTGCCGGGTTGGTGGAGTCTGAGAGAATTTTTTGCCAAACCTGATCCACTATCCAGAAGTTAACGCGAGTTCGGGATAGTTTGAGGCATTTTATCTAATAACAATAGTGTTTTCCGGATTACAGAGGCCTCTTACTAACCTTCCTGAGATAGAAAGCTAATTTTTTGAGAAAAATAGCCATTTTAATACAAAAGCAGTAAAAATTGAAATCTGTATAAAATATAAACCATTGATAACCAGGACTTAAACTCTTCGGGGGAAATCTTGTCGCCTCAGTACTAGCTCGCTCACTCCCCGCCGCACAGCGGGCCTCCTCTACTCGCCCCACTTTGCAGCAAATGTTTCCGCGGCTCCTCCACTCCGCCTGTCAGGAACATTCCCCAAAATTGTTT
>RFHT01000405.1 GCA_003696835.1 Bacteroidota bacterium | reverse complement strand
CTGGTGTGCTTTCTGCTGATATGGACCTTCGCCATCCTGTACCAGTACCCCTATCGCGAAGAAGCCCGCGACCACATCACCTATCCGCTGGCAGAAGTGTTTCCTCGAATGGCCGGCATTTATGGAGGAGAATTCATTTTCAGGAAAAGTCAGACCCTGGCCAGCCTGCACCGCACCCACGGCCATGCCTACACCGTGCTGCCGGCCTATCCCCTGGCCCATTACCTCACCAACAGCATTCCGCCCATTCCCATCGACTGGGCACACAATGCAGAAATGGACTATGCACGCAACCGCGACTGGATGCTCCGCGAATTGCATACCCATACCCAGGTGGTATTCATAGAAAAAGACAAGCTCTCCCAACTGGCCGATACCTCCGGTTACGGCTCCGCCCTGGCTTTGTACGTGCGTACCCAATGGCAATTGATAGAGGAAAATGAATACTTCGAAGTATATAAGCAGGCTGCCACAGAGTGAGTACCCTGCCTGAAAGTTTTTCTCCCCCCCCATCCACTTCCCCCTTCAGCTTCGTAAGTATGTGCAGTGCCGGCATCCGGCGCCTTATGTTCACCCAAACACTTTTTCTCATGAATACGACCACCTCCTCCCCCTCAAAACTGGCCGTGGTACAGCAAATGTACCAGCAGTTTGCCCAGGGCAACATCCCCGCCCTCATGAATGCCCTTACCGATGACATTGAGTGGATTCTGTGGGGCCCTGATGCCATTCCCTATGCCGGTACCTACAAGGGCAAAGAAGCAGTAGGCAATTTTTTCCAGCAACTGGCTGCCTCGGTAAACATTTCCCACCTGGCTCCCCGGCATTTTATAGTGGGAGAAAACGAAGTCGTGGTATTGGGCAATGAAGGGGGCAGCGCCCTCTCTACCGGAAAGGCCTTTGAGGCTGAATGGGCCCATGTGTTTTTCTTCCGGGGAGAACAGGTTTGCAAAT
The DNA here is from genome assembly GCA_003696835.1 of Bacteroidota bacterium. Classification (GTDB taxonomy): domain Bacteria; phylum Bacteroidota; class Bacteroidia; order J057; family J057; genus J057. Next base: position 4,099 of record RFHT01000405.1, on the reverse strand, counting down.
TTTGTGAATATACCGACACCGCCGCATTGGCAGCGGCCTTTTGAGCAGGTGAAAAATCAGCTCCCCGGCAGCAGATGTGCCGCATCCAGGCTGATACATGCAGGGAAACCTACACCGTCATAATGTCCTGCTCCTTTTTTTGAAGCATGTCATTGATGATTCCCTCATATTTTTTGGTGAGGTCCTGCACCTTTTGCTCTGCCTGTTTGATTATATCTTCGGAAATGCCCTCTTCTTTTTCCAGCTTTTTGAGCTCGCTGTTGCTGTTTCGGCGGATTCCCCTGATGGCGATTTTAGCATTTTCCCCTTCGGCATTGGCCTGCTTGACCAGCAACTTGCGCCTTTCCTCGGTAAGGCGGGGGATGGGAATGCGCACCATCTCGGCATCGCTGTCGGGGTTGAGGCCCAGGTTGGCTTCCATGATGGCCTTCTCAATGGGTTTGATCATGTTTTTTTCCCAGGGCTTTACGGCCAGGGTGTAAGGGTCGAGGGTGGAAATGTTGGCCACCTGCTCCAGAGGCGTTGGGGTGCCATAATACTCTACTTTTACTCCCTGCAGCATAGTCGGGTTGGCCTTTCCCGCACGAATTTTTACCAATTCGTACTCCAGATGCCTGATCGACTTTTGCATCTGTTCTTCGGCATCAGTTAATACCATCTGTACCAGTTCATCCATGACAACCAGCTTAATTTTTTATTTCGAGTTCCTAAAGTTAGTTGATATTGGCTTTCTTTCCTAATTTTTGGCCTCCAGCTGGCTCTTCACCACCTGGTTGACCTCTTTGGGGTTGGCCTTGCCTTTGAAAGCCTTCATGATTTTTCCCACAAAAAACCCCATCAGCCCCTTGCGGCCGTTGCGGTAACGCGCCACCTCATCGGGAAACTCCTGCATGAGGGCTTCCATGGCCTGGGCAATGGCCGTGGTGTTGGACTCCATCAGTACATTCAACTCCCGGGCCAGGTGGGCGGGCTCCGCCTCCGCATGCAGCATCATGGCCGGCAGCAGGCGCTCCCTGGCCGCATTGTGGCTTACTTTGCCCCCCTCCACCAGCCGGATCAAAGCTGCCAGGCGTGCTGGCTCCACCGGAAAAGCCTCCGTTTCCAGCTGGTGCTCATTGAGGTAGGACTTGACCGGCCCCATCAGCCAGTTGTATGCTACGCGTGCCTCCAGCTTCTGCTCCAGCAAGGCGTCGAAATAACGGGCAGTGGAGGCCTGCTCCACCAGGGCCATGGCTTCCAGGTAGGATAACCCCAACTCCTGGGTGTATCGCTCATACAAGGCTGCCGGAAGTACCGGCAACGCCTCCTGCAACTGAGCCAGCTGCTCGCGGCTGATGCGCAGCGGCTGCAGGTCAGGCTCCGGAAAGTAACGGTAGTCATCGGCCGTCTCCTTGTCGCGCATCAACTGGGTGGTACCCGTGGATACCTGCCAGGTACGGGTAGATTGCCGCACCTCCCCCCCATTTTCAATCAGGGCAATCTGCCGCTCAATCTCATAATTGATGGCCTTGCCCAGGTAGTTGATGGAGTTGAGGTTTTTTACCTCCACCCGCGTGCCGTATTCGGTGGCCGTTTTGAGCATCACCGACACATTGGCATCGCAGCGTAGGTTGCCCTGCTCCATGTTGCCATCTCCTACCCCCAGGTAGCGCACCAGCTTGCGTATCTCAGCCATGAATGCACAGGCCTCATCTGCCGAGCGCAAATCGGGGTAGGTCACCAGCTCAATCAGCCCGGCACCTGCGCGGTTGAGGTCAATGAGGGTATCCCGCTCATCCAGGTCGTGTATGGATTTGCCCGCGTCCTCCTCCAGGTGGATGCGCTCAATGCGAATGCGGTGCAGCCCACCATCGGGCATGGGCACATCCAGGTAGCCGTTTTGGCAAATGGGGTTTTCGGCCTGCGAAAGCTGGTAACCTTTGGGCAGGTCGGGATAAAAGTAGTTTTTGCGGGCAAAATAGGTAGCAGTGGGGATGTGGCAGTGGGTAGCAAGCCCCATTTTGAGGGCCTGCTGCACACAGGCTCCGTTGATGGAAGGCAGGGCCCCGGGATGGGCCAGGGTAATGACCGAAATGTGTTCGTTGGGCTCGCTGCCAAAGGTAAATGCCTCAGTAGCAAATATTTTGCTTTTTACCTGCAACTGCACATGCACCTCCAGCCCGATCACGGCCTGGTATTTCTGCCGTATTTCAGCACTAAGTCTCAGTTTGGACATACGTACAATGCTTGCACATCCGGCGCACACCAACGGCGCAAATGTGGGATGGTCTATTGTTCAGGGGCAAAGGTACAAATACGCCAGCTTCCGCCTCAAAGTGAAAATGCCCTCCGCTTGAGAAGGCATTCAGGAACGCCAAAAAAATACAAGACCCAGCGAAATGGATTTTGAGCGCCCCTTCTTTATATAGGGTTAGCCGTGGCTGCTGGCCAGCCTGCTTACTCCAGGTGCAGCCACAGCTTCTTGGCCATCAGTTCCTCCTCGCTTTCCACATGGTCGGGATCGGGTACACAGCAGTCCACCGGGCACACAGCCGCACACTGGGGCTCCTCGTGAAAACCGGTACACTCCGTACACTTACTCGAAACGATGTAATAGACCTCATCAGAGATGGGGTCTTGTTCTGCATCGGCATCTATTTCCTCCCCCTCCGGCGTTTTTACCGTCCCTTTCAAGCCGGTACCCTCTGCAAAGGTCCAGGGCACACCGGGCTCATAAATGGCATTATTGGGGCATTCGGGCTCGCAGGCCCCGCAGTTAATGCACTCATCTGTGATCATTATCGCCATAAAACATGCTTTTAGCCGCTAAATTATGAGAATTAGGCATAAGAAACAATTAAAAGAATTTTATGGAAAAATCTTACACCTACTCGTTTTCAGGCCTAAAATTTGCATAGGGTAAATTGTATATCAAATCTTCTGGTAATCTTGGGTTTTCCCAACTTGGCATCAAACGCATGACAATCGCTATTTCCCGGCATAAACTTATCCAAAGCCTGCTGGCCCTGGGCCGCAGCCTCAAAGAAGAGCTGCCCCCCCGGGTGGTGCAGGCCGCCATTGATGCCAATCCCTGGTTTACCCCCTATTACATCCGCCGCAGTATAGACGCCATCTCCACCTGGCTGGAGCCGGCCTCCCTGCAGCAGCTTTGGGCCAACTACCCCCTGCCCGCAGGCAATACCCGAAAGGTGGGCATCATTGCCGCAGGCAATGTGCCCCTGGTGGGCTTCCACGACCTGCTCGTTACCATACTGTGCGGACACATTGCCCTGGTAAAGCCCTCACACCAGGATGAAGTGCTGATGAAATGGGTGGTACAGCTATGGAAAAAACACCTGCCCGAAATCGGAGAACGCATTCACTTTTTCAAACAACTGCCCACTCCCGATTACCTCATCGCTACGGGCAGCAACAATACCGCGCGTTACCTACGCGCAGATTTTGTGCAGGTGCCCCACCTCATTAGAAAAAATCGCTTTTCCGTTGCCCTTCTCCACCCCGGCCTCTCGGATGAACAACTACACCGCCTCTCGGATGACATCTTCCTCTACAATGGGCTGGGTTGCCGAAATGTAAGCAACGTTTTGGTATTGCCGGGTTTTGATATGGAAAATTGGAAATATATTTTGTCTGAATATCCACGCACCAGGCTAAATCCCTACTATTTGAAAAAGGTCGCCCTGGAGCGTGTAAGACTACAAATGCTGGAAGCAGATTTTATCGATACGCCTTATGTGTTAATAAAACCCGCAAATGCATTTGATTTTGGGCAAATGGGGGTTCTATCTTTGCAATGGGTAGAATCACACAAGCAAGCACAACATTTATTAACCACCGTTGCCTCTGAAGTTCAGTGCGTAGTCGGCCAGGATACTCCTGTGGGCCAAGCCCAGTGCCCCGGCCTGCTTACATTTGCCGATGAGGTAAACACCCTTGAAATCCTCATGCGTCTGGCGTAAATGGATGAGGTGAAACCCTTGTGTGCAAGCTTGCAAGTTCTTTTAGTGTATGAAAATATGCATACCAACACATGTTATTCGTCCTTTAAAATAGATTTATTCATAAAATAATTTTTTGATATAAATCACAAATATTAAAT
>RFHT01000404.1 GCA_003696835.1 Bacteroidota bacterium | reverse complement strand
GAGGCAGGCGCGCACATCATACAAAGCAATGAGCTCCATTTCGAAATCCAAAGGTCCCGCTGAAGTGAAGCATTCATGCCTGAGGTGCTGCTGAATTTGCAGAAGAGAATGACTCACATGCCCATCAAAAGCCGGTGTATATAGAGTATGCCGGGGCAAAACTGAGGTTTTCCCTATATTTGAGTAACCTATTGAGCGTTCGTTCGTCTCTTTAGTGCTCAACTGCCAATATGGCAAGTTACTGAGCTTCACCTCATTTAACTACCACATACGTTATTCACCATCAAATTACACTTATGACAATCAAAAAATTTATTAGCTGCCTGAGCATGATGCTGCTCCTGGGCGTGGCGCTTCAGGCCCAAACTGTTGACGAAATCATTGCCAACTACTTTGAAAACACCGGCGGAATTGATACCTGGAAAAACTTGCAAACCATCAAGATGACGGGTACCGTTCCCTCTCCCCAGGGCGACTTTCCCTTTACTATCTACAACAAGCGCCCCAACAAGACCAAGCTGGAAATCGACATTCAGGGAAACAAGCTCATCCCACAGGCTTTTGACGGCAAGGTGGCCTGGGGCCTCAACCCCTTTGCCGGCGGCACCACGGCCCAGAAACTGCCCGAAGACATGACCAAAATCATGGAAGAGCAGGCCGAGTTTGACCCCATTTACCTCAACTACAAAGAAAAAGGGCACGAAATCACCCTGGAAGGCAAAGAGGAGATTGACGGGGTGGAATGTTTCAAGCTCAAGGTGGAAAGAAATAAAAACAACGAGCGGGAAGCCTACACCGAGTACCACTTTTTCGACACCGAAAATTTTGTGCCCATTATGTACCGTACGCCCGTGCGTCTGGGGCCCTCCAAAGGCATGGAAACTGAGACCTATCTCAGCGACTACCAGGAGGTTGAGGGCGGCCTCATCATGCCTTTCTACATCGAAAGCCGCACCAACGGACAAGTGGGCCAGAAAATCGTGATCGAAACCATTACGGTCAATGAAGACCTGCCCGACGAGCTTTTTGCCTACCCCGAAACCAAAACCGAAGAAGAAACCAAGGACAAAGGAGGCAAATAATCTACTGCATGTAGAAGAGGTGGCTGGACCTGTGCCGCAGGCCCAACCACCTCCATTTATTTCCCGCATTCACCCTTCAACCAACTACAACTCGTATGAAAAAACTACTCTTCTGGGCATTAGGCATCCTGCTGTGTGCAGCTGCGCAGCCCCTGCATGCCCAGCGCAAACCACTTTCGGGTAAGACGCTCTTTGGCGGGCTCATGGCCCGCCAGATCGGGCCTGCCACCATGAGCGGCCGCATTTCCGACATCGAGGCGGTGGAAAAGGACCCCACCATCATCTATGTGGGCTCGGCTGGCGGCGGCCTGTGGAAGTCCAACAGCGCCGGGGCTGCTTTCCGGCCCATTTTTGACGACTACTGCATGTCCATTGGCAAAATAGCCATTGACCAGCAGCACCCCGACACCCTCTGGGTGGGCACGGGCGAGCCCTGGGTGCGCAACAGCGTATCGGTGGGTACGGGCATTTACAAATCTACCAATGGCGGCAGCAACTGGCAACTCATGGGGCTGGAAAATAGCGAGCGCATCAGCGATGTGCTCATCGACCCCCAAAACCCCAACACGGTGTATGTGGCTGTACAGGGCCATTTGTGGAAAGCCAATCCCGAAAGGGGGGTGTACAAAACCACCGACGGCGGCCAGAGCTGGCAGCAGGTGCTGTTCATTGACGAGCATACCGGCTGTGCCGATATGGCCATGGACCCCAACAACCCCCAGGTGCTGTACGCGGCCATGTGGAGCCACAGGCGCTACCCCGATTTTTTTGACTCCGGCCTCAAACACCTCAATGGCTACGCAAGCCAGAGCGGCCTGTACAAAAGCACCGATGGCGGCCAAAACTGGCAACAACTCACCAACGGCCTGCCCGAGGAGCCCATGGGCCGCCTGGCCGTGGAAACGGGCCGCCAAAATGGCGACATCGTTTACCTCACTGTTGAGGTGGAAAACAAAGACAAAAAGGGCCTTTACAGCTCGCAGGACGCAGGCGCCTCCTGGAAAAAGGTCAATGGCGAATTTGGCATGACGGTGCGGCCTTTTTACTTTTCGCGCCTCACGGTGGACCCCACCGACGACAGCACCCTCTTCAAATGTGGGCTCAACCTCTCCATCAGTGAGGATGGAGGCGAACGCTTCCGGCAGGTGGGCAGTGCGGTACACTCCGACATACACGCCGTGTGGGTGGACCCCAACAACCCCAAACACCTACTCATTGGCACCGATGGGGGGGTATATGAATCCCTGGATGGGGGCTATCTCTTTAAAATGTTCATGAATCTGCCTGTATCCCAGTTTTATCACGTCACGGTGGACATGGAGCAGCCCTACCATGTGTATGGTGGCCTGCAGGACAATGGCTCCTGGTTTGGCCCTTCACAAAAAGCCGGCGGCATCACCAACAGCGACTGGAAAAACACCTTTGGGGGGGATGGCTTTCATTCGTTTCGCCACCCCACAGACCCTGACATTGTTTATGCCGAATACCAGGGCGGGCAGCTCGTACGCTACAATACAGCCACGGGCCAGGCCAAGGACATCAAGCCCTATCCGCGCAAGGATGAGCCCAAATTCCGCTTCAACTGGAATGCCCCCATTCACCAAAGCCCCAACAATCCCGAACGCATGTACTTTGGCGCCCAGTTTCTCTTTATGTCGGAAGACCGGGGCGACTCCTGGCAGCGGCTTTCGCCCGACCTCACCACCAACGACCCCCAGCGCCAGCGGCAGGCCCGCTCCGGTGGGCTCTCTATCGACAACTCTACGGCCGAAAACAACACCACCATTTACGCCATAGCCGAGTCGCCCGTCAATGAACAGGTGATATGGGTGGGCACCGACGACGGCTACCTGCAGGTGACCTCCGACCAGGGCAAGAGCTGGACCAACGTCACGGCCAACATTCCCGGCCTGCCCCAGGGCAACTGGGTAACGGATGTGGAGCCGGGGCACTTTGACCAGCAAACGGCTTATGTCACCTACGACAACCACCGCAATGGCGACAAAACGCCCTATTTGTTTAAAACTACGGACATGGGTAAAAGCTGGCAGTCGCTGGTTACGCCTGAGATCGAAGGCTATGCCCTTTCCATAGCCGAAGACCTGCAAAACCCCAATCTGCTGTTTCTGGGAACGGAGTTTGGCCTGTATGTGAGTCTGGACGGGGGGCAGAGCTGGTCGCGTTTTGAAAACAACGTGCCCAAAGTGGGCGTGAGAGAAATGGTGATACACCCCCGCGAGGACGCCCTGGTGATGGCTACCCACGGGCGGGGCATCATCATCCTGGACGACATCAGCCCCATGCGCCAGCTTTCGGATGAAATCATGGCCAAAGACATTCACTTTTTCCAAACCAAACCCACCGTACTGCGGGATCCCGGAGCTGGTGGCAACTGGTTTGGTGGGGCGGGTAACTTTGTGGGACCCAACCCCAGCACCAATGCCCAGATTGTGTATTTTATGAAAAGGCGGCACACCTTTGGCAAAATGTACCTGGAGGTTTATGATACTGAAGGCAAACTGCTGAGGGAGTTGCCCGCAGGCAAAAGCGCCGGCATCAATGTGGTGGATATGCCCACTGCCCTGCGCAAACCCAAAGCGGCCCCCACCAACAACCGCATGGCGCTCTTTGGCTCCATTATTGGCCCCAATCTGCCGGCCGGAACCTATAAGGTAAAGCTCATTAAGGGTAAAAAGGAATACGAAACCAGTTTCACCCTGCAGTACGATCCCCTTTCACCTTACACTCCGGAGGAACGGGACATCCAACGCAAAACTACCATGCGGCTCTACAAACTCACCGAGGACATGGCCTATATCTATGCCAGCTTGCAGGCGGCTGAGAAGGCCGCCAGAGAATACGCCGAAACCTCTGCCCGCCTGGCCAAAAAGCTCACGCCCTACGCCGAGGAGCTGGCCCGCTTCAGTAGCACGCTGGTGGCCCTGGAAGGCGACTTCTACGTGGACGAATCCGAGCAGATACGCGAGCGCATCTCGGACCTCTACCGCCAGGTGAGCACCTATCCGGGAAGGCCTTCCGACTCCCAGATTGAGCGCACCGATGTGCTGGAAGCGGAGATGCAGCAAATTCAGACCCGCTTTGAGGAACTCACCGGCCCCTCGATGGAAAAAATTAATAAGCTGCTGGTACGTGCCAAACTGGAACCCATCAGCCTGCAGTCGAGGGAAGCCTTCCTCAGCGATGAGGGGGGCACCTCCTCTGGCTCATCCGGCGGCTCCTACCGGCAGCTGCAGCACTGGGCGCCTGCTTTTACCGGCTTTTCTGAGTTTTGGCTGAACTTTTAGGCCTTAGCTCAAGTGGACAGGTAGCAGGTAGCAGGTTGCAGGTTGTCGGTTGCCGGTTGTCGGTTGTCGGTTGCCGGTTGTGGGTTGTCGGTTGTGGGTTGTCGGTTGTGGGTTGCCGGTTGTGGGTTGCCGGTTGTCGGTTGTCGGTTGCCGGTTGCCGGTTGCAGGTAGCAGGTCAACATTAATCAGGGATTGCCACTTGCATCTTGCATTACCTTAAAGGCATCTCCGCTGCGCTACGACCTGCATCCTGCATCTTGCATTACCTTAAAGGCATCTCCGCTGCGCTACGACCTGCATCCTGCATCCAAGTAAAGCCACGAAGATTTCCCAAATTTGAACCCCCTGATGTGCGCTGATTTTTACTGATTTGAAAGGGATGATCCGCGAGCATCTGCTTCATTCACCTCATCTGCCTGCTCTTTTATTCAATGAGCTGTACGTCCTTCGTGCCCTCAGTGAACTCGGTGGCTAATCAACATCCTGCATATCCTCACAACAGCCTCTGCTGGACCAGCCAATCGAAGCAGTCGCGGGCACATTGCTGCAGAGGCAGCAGCTGCACGCCCAGCCGGCTTTGGGCTTTGGTGCTGTCCACCTCGTACCTGCGCGTGGCCATTTCGATGGTTTCGGGTGTCAGCAATGGCTGTCCGTTTGAAGCGGGGCCCAGGGCCATGAGTTTGCCTGCGCATCTGCCCAGCGGCCCAAACAGCCAGGCGGGAACAGTGGGAGGCGGTTTTTTTCCCAGCAGATGTGCTACCTCTGCAATAAAGTCTCCCACGGGCGCATTGATGCCCCCCAGCAAAAAGCGCTCGCCATCGCGGGCGACGTCCACTGCAGCCAGGTAGGCTTTTACCAGCTCTTTGACGTGGATAAAGCTGTTGGTGCCCGGCGGTACAAAGGGCAGGTGGTGCGATTTCATGGCAAAGAAAACCCGGCCCCAGGTGTTGCGGTCATAGGGCCCGATTACACTGGCGGGGTTCATTACCACCACCTTCATGTCGCGGCCTGCCATTTGCAGGGCCGCCTGCTCGGCGGCCCATTTGGTTTTTTCGTAGTTCACCCAGGAATTTCCCCCATTTTGGGTCACCTCTTCATGCAGAGGCCCATTCACTTTGCCCCATGCGGCAATGCTGGAGGTGTGCACAAAACAGCCTGCCCCTTTGGCCAGGGCCACTTGCAGCATGTTGCAGGTACCCGTCACATTGTTGAGGGTTTGGGCGGCATTGCGTTTGTGCCAGAGGCTGGTATCACCGGCCAGGTGAAACACCACCTCCACACCGGGAGGCATGGCTTTTTCCAGGCTTTCACGCTGGGTAATTGAGCCCGATACCAGTTGCACCTGCATCTTGCCGAGGTAGCTGAGGTCCGAAGTGGGACGATGCAGAGCCGTCACCTTCCAGCCCTCCCGGAGCAGGGCCTCAATGAGGTTGAGCCCGATAAAGCCCGTTCCCCCTGTTACAAATGCGGTTTTCACTATGGATGCTAAACGCTTAAATCGTGTAAGACCTTTACTTCCTTTTCGAAGGCTTCATCATTGATGCGCAGCCCCAGGCCGGGGGCATCTGAGACCGTGGTGTGGCCGTCTTTCAGCTCAAAACCTTCGGGCGTGAGGGCGGGGGTACTCAGGGCATCCTGTTCGGCCATGTACCAGTTGGGGATGACCTTGCCCAGGTGCAACTGGGTGTAGTAGCCCAAAATGGAGCCCCAGTTGTGGGGGGCCACACGGGCACCGTAGGGGGCCGCCAGGGCGGCCTCTGCCAGTATGCCTTCTATGCCAAACTGATTCATATCGCCCTGCAGCACGTCTATGCAGCCCGCTTCCAGGAAAGGGCCAAAGGCAGCCACCTCTTTTTGCGACTCCCCGTCGGCCACCAGGGTGGAGAAGCCGTTTTCGGCTATGAAGTTGTGCAACTCTATGTCCAGGGCCAGCTCTTCGGGAAACATTTCCTCCATAAAGGCAAAATTGAATTCGGGCAAATCCAGCAGCATCTGCTTGGTTGAGGGCAGGTCCATGCCGTTGTTGGCATCAACGCCTATGCCCACCTCCGGCCCCACGTATTCCCGGCAGGCGGCCAACACCTCCAGGTCGCGCTGGTAGCCGGCTGCTTTCTCCATCCATTTGCCCCCCCTGCCCACTTTCATCTTGAAAAAATTGTGCCCCGCCGCCATGCCCATATCAAATTCTTTTTTAAACTGGTCCATGTAATTGCTTGCATACTGGGGCAGCAGGTCCTGAAAATAAATGGTGCCATCATATACGGGCACCTTCTCCCTCTGGGCAGTTCCCAGCAGTTGCCATACCGGCTTGCCGTAGTGCTTGCCCAGTATGTCCCAGAAAGCGCCTGTGCCCCTGTCATCGATGCCAATGCGAGTAGCTTCGGGCTGGTACCATTCCAGCAGGTTTTTGCCCAGCAAACTGCGCATCCCGGCTTCGTCGCCCCAGAAGGTGCCTATGCCTTGCAGTCCGGCACTGGTATATACGCGTATGCCTTTGTCATAGCCATACTCGGTATGCTCGCCTATGCGGGCATTTTTTCCCACATACTTGGGGCGCTTTCCCCTGAGCTCAAACTGTAGGATGCGCGTGATGCGGATGTCCTGTGGGACGGACTCCCTGCAGCCAAAAGGCCATACACACAGGCCGGCACCCAGCAGGCCCACATTGCGAACAAACTGGCGGCGGCTTTGAAATAGTTGGGTCATAATTGCAGGTTTAGGAGTTAGAAAAATGGGCGTATTCACATTTCAGAAAAAACAAATTCCAGGGTGTGCAGTTGGCAAATATCGAAATAAATGGCGTTGGCCTCTGACTTATCGGAATAAAAGCACACGTACAGATCGTCCACCTCCTGCAGGGGTTTCAGTGGCAGTTCCATCCAGAACCAGTCCGCTTCTCCCAGGGGTTTCCAGGGGTCTTCAGTAGGGGGCAGGTCCACGCGTTTGCTGCCCATGAGGGGCCCATCGGGGGCATGGCGGTGTACATCGGCCCGCACAAAGCCCGCATTGCTGCGCAGGCGTATGCGCAGGGCAGTCATGCCACTGAAGTCCACCCCTGCCAGGCCCACGTAAGCGCCATTCAGCGCAACTTCGGCATAAAGGTCTCCCGCTTCGTTATAGGCTTTGGGGGTCACGCGCCTGGTGTAGTCATACTGCCCTGCCGGAATGGTATGTGGGCGCAGTATCAGACGCTGGTGGGCCTGAAGGGAAGGCATACCAGCCGCGCCCCGGTCGGTATAGCTCGCCTGCAGCACGTACAGGCCGTAGGGCAGGCTGCGGGGCGTAAAGCTCCCCTTCAGGGGCAAATTTTCTACCAGGGTGGCTTTTTTGTCCAGCGACAAAATGTATTGCACCATCTGGCGGGCTTCTTCGCGGCTATGCTGGGGATGGGCCGTCATCATCTGAGGGCCCCACACCCCGCTGCCCCCCTGCAGCACCTTCTTGCTGAGGTATTCCAGTTGCGGCTCGCCATAGCGGGCCGATATTTGCTCCAGCGAAGGCCCTACCGAAGCCTGGCTGTAGGCATGGCAGGCAAAACAATCGCTCTGCTGCATGAGCAGCTTGCCGTTGAGGTAGGCCAGGGAAGCCGAAGCTGAAGGAGGCGCATGGCGCACTGCAGCCGGCTGCAGGAGGTGGCTCAGGGGAATGAGTTCTACCCTTACCGACTCCGGCTCAATCCCCCCGCCGGCAGTGCTGCCGTCTTCGGCATCATGTACGCTTACTTCGTAATTTACTGCCTGCCCCGGCCGGTAAAAGCTGCGGTTTCCAGCTATGGCTATCTGCAGCTGAGGCGCTTCATTGCCTGCCAGTACCTCCACGGCTGTACTGTCGGTGGCTCCGCGGGCATCAGTTACCCACAGCCTGATGGGATAAGTACCACTTTTTTCAAAGGTATATACTGCCTCTTTTCCATGCTGCCGGCTGCCTGCCCCCTGCCAGCGAAACTGCAGCTCGTCCCCATCGGGGTCCGTACTTCCGGCGGCTGAGAGCCGTACCTCCAGGGGCAGGGCGCCGACCAGCTTATCTGCCTGAATGCGGGCTTTGGGCGGGCGGTTTCCATGGCGGTAAACCACCCGGCTCAGGCGGGCATCTGCATTGTGGGCGTACCAGTTGCTGCCATAGTCGAGTACGTACAGGGCACCGTCGGGACCAAAGGTCATGTCAATGGGTTTTTTGAAGGTTTCGGGGGGCAAAAATGCTTCCATGCCCACATAATTTCCTGCCTCATCCAACTCTACGGCCAGTATCCAGCTGCGCATCCACTCATAGATGAAGAGTTTGCCGTCAAAGTGGGAAGGAAATTTTACGGCCGAAATCAGCCGGGGGTCGTAATGATACACCGGCCCTGCGCAGAGGGTGCCTCCCCCCTGCCCCACCAGCGGGAAGGAATCGGAAGGGGTATTGGGGTACCAGATCAGGGCTTTGCGCGCAGGCGGCAGCTGCCGGTGGCCGCGGTTGTTGGGCGAGTCGTTGAGGAGGTGTTGGGGGTCAAAAAAATCGCCCATTTTGCCGCTGGCATAGTCGTAGTCGCGGTAGGGCTTGTTGTCGGCTATGAGGTAGGGCCAGCCATAGTTACCGGCCGTTTTGGCCAGGTTGATCTCCTCGTGGGCCGAAGGCCCGCGGCGGGGGTCCCGCACCCCCGGGTTGGGGCCTACGTCTCCCCAAAATAACCAGCCGCTGTGGGGATCCACAAATATTTTGAGGGGGTTGCGCACCCCCATGATGTAAATTTCGGGCCTGGCCAGGGAGTCACCGGGGGGAAACAGATTGCCTTCGGGTATGCGGTAAGTCCCATCGGGCAGAGGCTGTATGCGCAAAATTTTCCCCCGCAGGTCCATGCTGTTGGCCGAGGAGCGCTGTGCATCCTGCAGGGCATGGCCAGGCCGTTCGTCTATGGGGCCGTAGTCGGTCCCGCCCACGTTGTCGCCCGTAGAAATGTACAGCAGCCCTCCGGGGCCAAAGGCCAGGTTGCCCCCAAAATGGCAGCAGTGCTCTACGTCTATGTAAAAGTCGAGCAGCAGTTTCTCCGACTCCTTTTGCAGTTGGTCGTTTTCAAAGGTGAAGCGCGAAATGCGTTGGTAGGTCTTCCGCACCGGGTCGGTAAAAAACAAGTAAATCCAGTGATTTTGCTCAAATTGGGGGTCAACTGCCAGCCCCAGTAAGCCGTTTTCATTGATGTAATGCACCGGCAGCTCTCCGGCCACCTTTACCTGAGCGGTAGAAGGATGATACAGCTTCAGCAACCCCCTGCGCTCTATAAAGAGGATGTTTCCATCGGGCAAAAAACTCAACTCCATGGGTTCGTTCAGGTGGGTGAGCAGGTCTTCTACTTCAAAGCGGGCGGGCTCATAAGCAGGCAGGCGCTTGGCCTGGCTGCCTGCAGAACAGGCAAACAAGCCTCCTGACATCATCGCCACGGCTCCCCAGAACAACAACCGGCGTTTCAAACACATAGCAGGCAGATTTGGTTTTTGGCAATATAAGAAATTTATGCTCAGTGTAAGGTATGGTTTGTTGATGAGCCACTTATGCTTTAAATGGGATAGGTTCGTGTTTTTTAAGCACAATCAAGCTGGCGTAAGATGCTCATTTTCAATGATTTACACCAACCACCTCCAACTCCTCCACGAAAAGGAGGAGAGATTCCCGGGGCAGGCGGCTGCGCCGCCAGCGAACCTCTTCACCTGTCCTCCGGATCATGAGCGGCATGGCCCCGTTAGGGGCCCAAATATGGGTAGCACGAAGTGCCAAGCAAGCTATGTTCCGTACCTACGGCACGGGTCCCCTGTTTTGGTCGGCAT
>RFHT01000403.1 GCA_003696835.1 Bacteroidota bacterium | reverse complement strand
GTTGACAAAAACAAAGTTTCATGTATGCATGGTCCATGAAGGCACTATTGGGGTATTCCCCCTTTTTTGCAGCAGGTATATGCTGAATAGATACGGATTCTCGGCTTATGTGCCTCAATCTCCTCTCTGAGATAGCCACAGGTATAGAAATTCAATTGGTCCTGGGAGCTCAATAAAATGTCGCCAATGGTACTTTGAGTATTTAGGAGCGCACTAAAAATGATATTGCTATCTACGATGACTTTCATTCCTCTGGAAGAAACCGCTGTTTATTCTTTTCCCACCAGCTTTTGTTGACATCTTTGGCTAAAGCATCTGCATCCGCTTGTGTGGCCCGACTTTTTGCTGTAAGCTCCTTATAACGAAGGTAGTTGAGAAATCGCTGGATCTCCTCGATATTGATGGTCAAGGGAAGTTTGATGATGATTTGCTCTGATGTTCTTTCGATTATCATATCAATCAATTTTTTCGATACAAATTTAAGGGCAATTTGTATCTGTTTATACGGAAAGATAGGAATTTATTTCTGCATAACCGAATGATCTCAAATATCCTTGCAGTCTTTACCTGCCAATCCCCTTTTAGCGCTGTAGCTATTCAGCACGGCTGCATGCTGAATAGCTACAGTCCAAATTTACTTTATTCAAAACCCTTAACTTTCGTGTTACTGCTGTATGATCAACACATGCAGGAAGACAGGTAGCCTCAGTTGTTAGGTTTTCTAGTGCGATTTGTACATAATTGGTGATTTCCCTTTATTCCCTATACAGCGAAAGGTGTGCCTCCGCAAAAAACGCAGATTGATTTTCGGCGGTTTTTTTAATCCCTCTGCCTGAAAAGCTTTGCTTGCAATACGCCTATGAATCCGTAAATTGGGGCACTTATTTGTATCCTCAACTCCCACATCAGAACTTCATGAAATTTCAGGACAAAGTTGTACTCATTACCGGCGCGGCCTCCGGCATAGGCCGCAGCACGGCCCTGGCCTTTGCACGCCAGGGTGCCAAGGTGGTGGTCTCAGATGTGCAAACGCAGGGCGGACAGGAAACGGTGGCCCTCATTAATGAAATGCAGCAGGGTGAGGCCCTTTTTGTACCGGCCGACGTGAGCAATTACGAAGCCGTGATCGGGCTGATAGCGGCCACGGTGGAGAAGTTTGGCCGCCTGGACATCGCCATCAACAATGCCGGCATAGGCGGCAGCCAACTGCTCAAAACGGCAGAGCACACCCTGGACGACTGGGAACGCGTCATCGCTGTAAACCAGACGGGGGTCTTTTACTGCATGAAAAAAGAGCTGCAACAAATGGTGCAGCAAGGGCAGGGCTGCATTGTGAATATCGCCTCCATGGCTGGCCTCAAAGGCCTGCCCAACAACCTGGCCTATGTGGCCAGCAAGCACGCCGTGGTGGGCATGACCAAAACCGCTGCCCTGGAATATGCCCGCCACAATATCCGCATCAATGCCCTTTGCCCGGTATTTACCCGCTCCCCCATGCTCGACCAACTATTCGCGGCCAAAGCCGGCATGGAAGAACAGCTCAAGCAGGTGATTCCCATGAAAAGATATGCCCAGCCTGAAGAAATGAGCAGCGCCATTCTCTGGCTGTGCTCCGAGGATGCCAGCTTCGTTACCGGCCATGCCCTGCCAGTTGACGGGGGACTTTCTGCCTGAGGATTTTTGCATAGAAAAAATTAGGCATTTATGCCTAAAATCACCTATATTACCTCCCAAATCAAACCAACTATTCAATATTCCCATTATGGCAGATCAATACATCAGCATGGACACCCTCCGTTACCTGCTCTATCAGGTACACGGGCTGGAGCAACTGCTGGAAAAACCCCGTTTTCAGGACTTCGACAAGGAAGCCATCGATATTTATCTGAATTCCGTAAAGAGCTTCTCGGACGAGGAATTGTTTCCTTATTTCCGTGAAATGGACGAAAAACCGGTCGTATATGAAGACGGCAAGGTGATTGTTCACCCCCAAATTCAGAAGATTATGCAGCAGTCGTCTGAGATGGGGTTGATAGGGGGTACCTTTGATTACGAGCAGGGCGGTATGCAAATGCCCTATACGGTGCTCACGGCGGCCTATTTCATCATGGATGCTGCCAACAACCACGTGCCGGGCTACCCGGGCCTGACCGATGGGGCGGCTCACCTGATTGTTTCCTTTGGCGAGCAGGAGTTGCAGGAGATGTTTGTGCCCAAGATGATTTCGGGCGACTGGGGGGGCACCATGTGCCTTACTGAGCCGCAGGCGGGCAGTTCGCTTTCCGACATATCCACCACGGCTTATCCTCAGCCCGATGGCCGCTACAAAATAAAGGGACAGAAAATCTTTATTTCAGGAGGAGATACCCAATTCAGCGAAAACATCGTGCACCTCTTGCTGGCGCGGGTGGAAGGAGCGCCTCCCGGTACCAAAGGGGTTTCTTTGTTTGTGGTGCCCAAAAACCGCCCTGTACCCGGCGGCGGGCTGGAGCCCAATGACGTTACTTCTGTGGCCGACTTCCCCAAAATGGGGCAGCGTGGCTATGCCACCGTGCACCTCGCCTTTGGGGATCAGGATGACTGCTATGGCTGGCTGGTAGGGGAGGAAAACAAAGGCCTGGGCTACATGTTTCAGATGATGAATGGTGCCCGTATTGCAGTGGGGCGTGCGGGTGCTGCTGTGGCCACTGCGGCCTACTACGCCTCCCTGCAGTATGCCAACGAGCGCCCGCAGGGCCGCAAGTTGCGCAGCGACGGCAAAAAAGACCCCTCCGAAGGCCAGACCCTCATCATCAACCATCCCGACGTGAGGCGCATGCTGCTGCTGCAGAAGGCAATATGGGAAGGCTCCCTCAGCCTGGTGCTGCAGTCGGCCGTGCTGTACGACTGGGAAACTGTGAGCGAAGGCGAAGAACGCGAACAGCACAGGCTGCTACTGGAACTGCTCACCCCCGTTACCAAAACCTACCCCTCCGAAATGGGGCGCGAATCGGTGAGCAACGGGCTGCAGGTGCTGGGCGGGTATGGGTTCTGCTCTGAGTTTGTGTTGCAGCAATACTACCGCGATGTGCGCATCATGGCCATTTACGAGGGTACTACGGGCATACAGTCGCTGGACCTGCTGGGGCGCAAGATTCCCATGAAGCAGGGCCAGGCTCTAAAGCTGCTGGCTGCTGACATGCAGGCTACCATCAAAGAGGCCATGGCCTACGATGAGTTGAAACCCTACGCCCAGGTACTGGGAGAAAAAATGCAGCTCAACCAAAAGGTGCTGGAATTTCTCATGCCCTTTGCCATGAAAGGCGATTACGAGCGCTTTTTGTCTGATGCCACGGTGTTTATGGAGTTTTTTGGCACCATCCTCATCGCCTGGCAGTGGCTCAAAATGGCCCTCAAAGCCAAGCAAGGCCTGCTCACCGGCGACAAAACTTACACCCCCGAATTTTACGAAAGTAAAATCCACACCATGAAGTTTTACTTCAAATACGAAATGCCCAAAACCAATGCCCTGGCTCAGACCCTCATGGATGAAGAAGTGCTCACCATCGCCAGAGAAAAAGAGCTGATTGGGTAGGGGAAGTAGCGCAGCGGAAGTCCCATAAGGGGATGAAAGGGGAAGACCGTATTTTCAGACCGGTAAAACCTTGGCCCAATTGGCTCGGTGATCTTTGTGCTCTTTGTAGCTAATCAACATCTGCTTGCATCTTGCCAACTGCATCTTACATCTCGCATCGCCCCAAACGGCCCCATATTTGGGTAGAATGATTAAACTTTCTGCCCTTGTTGGGCATTTTTATCTATTTTTGGCGCATGAAGCAATACGTGTTATTATTCCTGAAAGGACTTGCAATGGGGGCCGCCAACGTAATTCCAGGGGTATCGGGAGGAACCATTGCCCTGATTACCGGCATTTATGAGGAGCTGATTAATTCAGTCAAATCAATTGATATACAGGCGTTTAAAATGCTGCTGGGCTTTCGCTTCCGGGCTTTTTGGGCATACGTAAACGGCAATTTTCTGCTGGCAGTATTTGCAGGCATAGGGCTGAGCATACTCACCCTGGCCAAGCTGTTTAAGTTTATGCTCGAGCATGAAACCTACGCCCTGTGGCTCATGGCCTTCTTTTTCGGGCTCATTCTGGTGTCGGTTTTTTCTGTAGCCAGGACTGTACACAAATGGACTGCTTCTGCTATCATCGCACTGGTGTTGGGCTTTATCGCCGCCCTGCTCATTGCCCTGGTCAACCCGGCATCTGAGAACGACGGTTTGCTGTACCTCTTTATTTGCGGCGTTATCGCCATGTGCAGCATGATCTTGCCGGGCTTGTCGGGCTCCTTTGTGCTCATCATTCTGGGCAATTACAAGCTGGTGATGCTGGATGCCGTGAGCGATTTCAGGCTCAACATTCTCATTCCGGTTGGGATAGGCGCGGTAGTGGGCCTGCTGGCCTTTTCGCGCTTGCTGGCCTGGGTGTTCAAGCATTACCGGGATGTGACCATCGCCCTGATGACGGGTTTTATTTTGGGCTCATTGAGCATTATCTGGCCCTGGAAACAGGAGGAGTACCTGCTAGACCCCAGCGGGGAGTTGATACTTAAAAAAGGGCAACCCGTAATCAGCGGCTACGACTGGTTTTTGCCCGACCTGAGCGATGCCCATACCCTGGCTGCCATTGCCATCATGCTGCTTGGGGCTGCTTCACTTTGGGGCATTGAACGCTTTGCACATAAACTCTCTACCTGAGCTGTTACCCATGAGTTCGGTTGTACTTATACTGGGAGCGCTTTCGGATATAGGCCGCGCCATTGCCCACGAATATGCCCGCCGTGGGCATGTGCTGCATCTGGCAGCCCGCAGGGCTGAGCGGCTGGAGGCCGAGCTGTCCGATTTGCGCATACGCTATGGCGTGCAGGCGCACGCCGGGGAGTTTGACGCCCTGGCTTTCGATACGCACGAGGCATTTTATGCGGCTCTGGATCCCGCTCCAGAGCTGGTGTTTTGCGTGTTTGGCTTTTATGCCGATCCCGAAGCGGCCCGCCAGCAATGGCCCCTGGCCCGGCAGATGATGGAGGTCAATTATGTGGGGGCAACTTCCATCATGGAAGTCGCTGCCAGGCAGATGGAAACCGCAGGTAAGGGCTGCCTGGTGGGCATCAGCTCGGTGGCAGGCGACCGGGGCCGGGCCAAAAACTACCTCTACGGCAGCTCAAAGGCTGCCTTCACAGCCTACCTCTCCGGACTGCGCAACCGCCTCTACCCCAAAGGGGTACATGTATTAACGGTAAAGCCGGGATTTGTACATACCCAGATGACCGCCCACCTGGACTTGCCTCCACTGCTCACCAGCACTCCCCAGCGGGTAGCACGAGATGTTGTAAGCGCAGTAAAAAAACGGAAAAACCTCATTTATACTCCCTGGTACTGGCGTTACATCATGCTGGCCATTAAGCTCATACCCGAATGGCTCTTTAAGCGGCTCAGCATATAGAAATTTAACTTCTCCCCCCTACTGCTCTGCCAGGTAATGCGCTACTTTTGCTACCTCTATGCCAAAAAAGCCAGCAATCTGCTCAGCGGAAATACCTGCTTTGTGCATATTCCGAATGGCCGTTCGCTTCTCAGCCTCGGCTTTGGCCTCCGCCTCAGCTTTGGCTCTGGCTTCTGCCTCAGCTTTGGCTCTGGCTTCTGCCTCAGCTTTGGCCCTGGCTTCTGCCCTGGCTTCGGCCTCAGCTTTGGCCCTGGCTTCGGCCTCGGCTTTGGCTATGGCCCGCTTTGCGGCCCGGGTTTTGGCTACGAGCTGCTTGCGGACCTCCTCCAACTTTTCCCTGGCCAGCTCTTCGGCCTGTTTTACCCCCAGTTGGTAGAGGTAGTCTTCTTCTATGTTGATATGGATGGGCATCTTATTGGATATT
>RFHT01000402.1 GCA_003696835.1 Bacteroidota bacterium | reverse complement strand
TGGGTGTTGATGTTGTTCACATAGGAGTGAATGTTTTCCTTGAAGGAAGTATTGTACTGTATGGCAATTTCTACCGGCGTGGTGTTGGCATCGTCTGTACCCTGAATGTAAATGGGCTCGGGGTGCAGGGGCTCGCGGTTGGAATCCAGGAACTGCACAAACTCAGTCAGCCCCCCTTCAGAGTAGAAGGTTTTGGTCAGATAGCGGGCTTCCTGCTGCTGGTGGCCGTTTTCGTCCAGGCGTTCCCGCTCGTCTATGAGGGTAATGCGCACGCCCTTGTTCAGATAGGCCAGCTCGCGCAGGCGGGAGGCCAGGGTGTCAAAGCGGTATTCGGTGGTAGTAAAAATGGTAGAGTCCGGCCAGAAGCGGGTTTCGGTGCCCCGGTCTTCAGTTTCGCCTATCACCTTTACGGGGGTAATGGCCACGCCCTTTTCGTATTCCTGCAGGTAGATTTTTCCATCGCGGTAAACGTGTACCGTACACCTGGAGGAAAGGGCATTGACACAGGACACCCCCACGCCGTGCAGCCCGCCAGACACCTTGTAGGTGTTTTTGTCGAACTTGCCGCCTGCTCCCAGGCGGGTCATCACCAGCTCAAGGGCCGAGAGTTGCTCCTTTTCGTGTATGTCCACCGGAATGCCGCGGCCGTCGTCGCGCACAGTGATGGAGTTATCTTCATGGATGATGACGGTAATTTCTTTACAGAAACCCGCCATGGCTTCATCTATGGAATTGTCAACGACTTCGTAAACGAGGTGATGTAGCCCGCGTACGCCCACGTCGCCAATATACATGGCCGGGCGTTTGCGCACATGCTCAATACCTTCCAGTACCTGTATGTTACTCGCGGAGTAGTCACCTTGTGGTTTTTCAATATCACTCATAGGTCAAAAATTCACCCACAAAGATACGAAAAAAAGTGCAGTTTTCCCGCTTTTTTTAAGGTATTCCTGAGGTTTTTGGGGCTTTTTGAAAGGAAACTCAGGGTTCGATGATGGTGTTGAAAAGGGCGGCAAAATCTTTGAGTTTGAGCTCGCCGTAATCGATGACTTTGGCAGCATACATCAGCCTTCCGCCGCGTGCGTCCATGATGTAATATTCCCGCTGGCGGGGATGAATGTGAAAAAAGGCCACCTCCATGTCCTGCCGTTTGATGGCATCGGCCATGCGGGCTTTGTCCACAATTTCTACCTCAAACTTATAGACCTTTTTGAGCTTTTTCAGGTCGCGCAATTTTTCGGGCAGGTCGTCCTCGCATATCAGCAGCTTTCTGTACATCAGCTCCTTGAGGTAGCGGGTTTTGTAGGTTTTCAGGGCTTTTTCAAATTTGTTGGGGCTAATGTTTTGCTCCTTCAAAAAAGCGGCGTAGGCCTGCATGCTCTGCACCAGCCCAATGAGCTTGTGGGCATAGGCTTCGGTGTCCATTAGGTTGCGAAAAGGCACCGCCACCAGGGCATCGCGCGTCAGGTAATTTTCCAGGGCACCCTGGTCGCAGAGGTAGAGGCCCAGGTCATTCATCTTGATAGAGGAAGTGCGCCTGCCGGCCCGGTGCACCACGCGTATGGAATTGTTGCGCACCAGCATGGAGTAGCCCTTGTCTCCTTCATACAGGGGCAGGTCGTCGCGAGGGATGTATTTTACTGGGGTAAGCGTCCAAAAGGAATCTACTGCATAGTGTATCAGGCTGTTGTAGAGGCTGTCCTCGTCGAGCACCACCAGGGTAGTGGTGTTGGCTATTTCGTGAATTTTCGCGCAGGCGTGTTCCTGCCCGATCTGGGCAGCTGAGGGCAAATAAACCAACAGAAACAAAGGGAAAATCAACCATAACTTGGTAAAAAAATGCCGCATAATCTTTTGTCAGTTGTAGTGAACGATTTCTGTGCTGGTGTGTACGTTCCCTTCTTTTTCATTGCTTCCCCGCACTTCCACTTTGAGTACCAGGGAAGGTTGGTTGAAGTTAACTCCCAGCAAAAAATCGAAGGTTTGGTCCTGTACTTCGCCGGGCATCATCACGGGAATGATCATTTTTTCCCGCTTAAATTGCTCCAGCAGATGAGGCACAGGGGAAAAGTCGAAACTCACATTTCTGATGGGAACCTCGCCGGTGTTTTTGACGGTCAGTCTCAGCCTGAACCATTTGCCGGGTTCCAGTTTGTTGTCATCTGCAAAATACAATTCGTCAATTACTTCCAGGTTGCGCCCTTCAATGAGGCCTGTGGTGGCCACCTTGTATTGCAGAGAGTCCACCAACTCATTGTTTTCATAAATTTCAAATACCAGATCGGCTATGCCGGCCTCCAGGGCCGAGTCGCCCCGTATGATGTTTTGCACAAGCACGTTTCGCTGGCTGCGCGAAATGTTGCCCAGCTCGTACTCGGGCTCAAAGAGCAGACCCGCGGTGTGGTTCCGGTCGCGGATTTTGATCACCACATTCTCGGCCGTATAGAGGCCGATATTGTCAATAAAAAAACCCACCGTAGCCACTTCGCCCGGGTCTATCGCCCGGTTGTTGTTCTGGTCGTTAAAAGACAATTCCTTATTCACCACCAGGTCCGGGTAGCCATAGTCCAGGTGAATGATCTCACTGTGGCCCACAAATGTTTGCGCAAGCATTTGCAGCGGCAAGATAGCCAAACAAAGGCCCAAAATAATGCGATGCTTCATGACTGGTATGAATTAGGGTGCAATCCGAATAAATAAGCTACGAAAATGGTTTATTATGGTTTAAAAAAACAGCTATCGCTCCAGCAGTATGCGTTTGCTCTCGAAGTAGGGCCCCTGCGGGGTTTCTACCCGCAGCTGGTAGATGTACACACCTTCGGGCAGGGGCAGGCCTTCATCGTTGCGGCCGTCCCATACAAACTCGTGGAAACCAGACTCCAGCTCGCCTTCATACAGCTTTTTCACCTGCTGGCCAATGGCATTGAACAGCAGCATCTCTACCTTAAAAGTACGAATATATTGCTGATTGACATATTGGGGCAAACTCAGGGGAATGGTAATCTGCTGGCTGAAGGGGTTGGGGTAAGGCAGCCCCAGGCGTACGCGTTCGGGCTTGAGGTGGGCCTTGATGAAGGCCTCATCGCCATAGTAGATGCGCAGGCGGTGGCTGTGGGTGAGCATGCGAAAATCGTAATGATCTACCGCCTGCATATCCACCACGATGTCGCGCTCCAGGTCGAGCAGAAACAGGCGCAACCTGCCAAAGCCCATCCCGCCATTGTCCCAGCGCAAGCTTACTTCCTCCCGTTCGGAGTTTTTCTCCACCTCAAAATCCCAGATGTGGTGATCGTTGTAGGGCACAATGTCGGTAGAAAACATGGGCCATAGCTCATACTCCCAGTGGTAGGCGGTGAGGTCGAGGTACCTGGCAGGCCTGGGCGGGCGCATGATGTCCAGGCGGTCAAAGCTCTCACTGGCCCGGGTGCTCATGCCTATGCCACCCTGGGTGTACTGCAGGTCGCCGCTCTCCAGCAGCAGGTTTACCTCCCAGTCGGGGGCATTGATGGCGGAGCTCTTGGGCAGCACCACAGGAGCTTGCCGGTTGATGGCCTGGTTCTTGATAACGGGTATGCGCATCTGCTGGGCCTCGGGCGCAAACACAAAGGCGCCTTCGTATTTCCTCAATAGCAAAATGCCGTCGCGCTCGCCCTGAAAGCGGTCTTCGTATATGCAGTATTGCAGATCGGTTTCGCTTTCCTCCCAGATACTCTCCCACAGCAGGTTAAACTCGTAGGGGTTGCCGATCTGGTTCCAGCCAGGCTCCAAATCAATGGTGAAAGGCCGCTCTTTGCTCACCTTTACGGTGGTGCCGTCGCCGGTATTGAACTCACTAATGGCATTGCGCATTTCTTCATGCATAATGATCCAGTAACCCTTGCCCGGCTCAATGGTGTAGAGGTCTTTGGTGTATTCCAGGGTTTGGCCCGACATGAGCCCGCCAGACTGATAATGGCCAAATTTCCACCTGAACTCATTGTATTCCCCCAACTCATCCCCTATCACACGCTGAATGGAGTCGTTTTCCAGCTTGAGAGGAATGGCCATAATGCGGAAGGCCTTTTCATCTACGCCAAAGGTGTTCATGATAAAAGAAGCATTGCTCCTGTCCAGGTCAATGCCGTCGGGGTAGCGAATGTACATGTGGATGAGGGGCGTCTGGGCATCCTGTCCGTATCGACCCACAGCCTTGAAGTAGTATTCCAGCCCAATTTCATCTCCGTCTTCACTGACGGGGGTAGCGCTCTCTATCACCAGCTGGTTGGTGAAGTCCATTCGGATGGTGTCGGAAGTTTTGTCTATGATAATTTTTCTAAAATTGCCGTCTTCGGCTATGCCCCTGTACCAGAATTCGCCATGCGTGAGCAGAGAAGTATCGCGCAGCTGTATCCAACTGCTGATTCCCGCACTGTCTTTGATGTAGAGTTTGGCAAAAAGCGAGTCAATGATGAGGGGTTTGGGGCTTTCATAATCAAAACATTGATGGAAGGTGATGAAGTCCGATCCCTGAAAATCGGCATCTATGGCCTGGACGGCCCAGCAGTAATTGCCCGACGGCAAAAAGCGCAGTTCAAAGTGGTTGGCGTGTCCGGCATTGCCGTTTTCGACTATTCGGCGGTAGCCATTGAGGGTGTCCGACATGGGCGAGAGGTGGAAACGGCCCGAATCCAGGGCCAGCACACTCACGTTGTATGATAATGCGGGCGGGAAGCCAGTAGTGTCAATAACTGGCGGATCCCACTCCAGGATCACCCGGTCGCGCTGGTCGGTATTGATGCGCAGGTTTCGTGGGGGGTCGGGTTTGTTGGTGGGAATTTCGTCATCCACATTTCGGTACACTTTAAAGGTGCGGGTAATGGGCTGCTCAGAAGTGCGGCCTGCCAGCAGGATGTCCAGGCGGCCATCGGCATCGAAATCGCCCCACGCGCTGGCCCCCAGGTCCACGTTTTCCAGGGCTCCGGAGGCATTGATGTCTTCGGCAAAACGCTCATTTACCCGGTCATTTCTGTAAACCTTGGAAATGCGGGTGGTGTCGGTATCCTGCCCGGTGATGAGGATGTCCAGGTCGCCGTCGCCGTCGTAGTCGCCCCAGTCCACACTGCCGAGCTTCACTTTGGTAATTTCGGGGGTAGCAATGTCGTCGAAAATACCTTCGTCGGGGAAGTACTTATAAATTTCGGTAACCGGCAGGCCACTGCCGCCGCGCTCGCCGGTAATGATGAGGTCGAGGTAGCCATCGTTGTTGCAGTCGCCCCAGGCCACACTGCCCTCCTTCACAGCGGTAATAGAAGCCCGGTTGGCCAGGGTAATGTCGATAAATCCGCCGTTTTTGTTATTCTCATACACCCTCCCCACCGTAGCGCCTTCCGACTGGCCGGTAATGATGAGATCGGGGTAGCTGTCGCGGTTAAAATCGCCCCAATCAATGCTTCCCGACTCCACATCCACCAGGGCATTGCCACTTTCGAGGGGATCTATGTCAAAGGTCCCGTCCCCATTGTTGCGGTAGGCAGTGGTTTTGGGGCCATTGGCCGAGTTGCCGGTGATGAGGATGTCCAGGTCGCCGTCGTTGTCGTAGTCGGCCCAGGCAGCACTGGCCTTCCATACGGGAATGAGGTTTTGGGAAGCCAGGCTGTCGAGCACAAAGGTGTTGCGGTTGCCGCTCTTTACATTTCTGTAAATGTGTGCGATGCGGTTGCCACTGGTATCCTGGCCACACAGGAGGATGTCCAGGTCGTCGTCGCGGTCGTAATCGCCCCAGTCGAGGCTGCTCCAGCGCACATCTCGCAGGGGATTGGATGCGAGGGTGTCGAGGAAGAAGCGCGTTTCGCCTGTGATGGAGTTGTAGTCGTTGCGGTAAATGGCTGTGAGGAAGGTGTCTTCTGTCACCTCCCCGGCCGAAAGGATGTCCAGGTCGCCGTCATTGTCGTAGTCGCCCCAGGCAATGGTGGCAGAATTCACCCCCACGGCGCTGTCGGGAAAGAGGTCGGGGGTGATGTCCACAAAGCCCTCGGGTTTGTAGAAAAATGCGCGCTCCTCGGCAAAGTCCGATCCTTCAAAGTCGGCATCTATACTCTGCACGCTCCAGAGGTAGGTTCCTTCTCCCTCCCGCTTGAGGTCGAGATTCCAGAAGGTAGCAGGCCCCATATTGCCCACGCCCACCAGGCGACGGTAGCCGGAGGCACTGTCGGCCGCTGCGGGCACGGTGTAGCCGGTGCTTTCCTCTTTCCACACATAAATGTTGTACGAAAGCCCTTTGAGCAGGGAGTCGGGGTAGCCCACAGGAGGTTCCCAACGGAACCTGGCGCCAGTAAAGGTAAAGGAGAAGCTGGCGTCCAGATTCATGGGCGGCAGAGGCGTGCGGTTTTCAGAGCCTTCATTGTTGTGGTAGAGGCGCAGGCTACGCCTGCCGGCGCGCGAGCGCCCTGCCAGCATGAGGTCGAGTTTGAGGTCGTTGTCATAATCAGCCCAGGCCAGCGCCCCGCCATTTTCCACTCCCCGTACAAACACCCCGGCCAGTTCGTCTATTTGAAAACTCCTGCCATCGGGGCCAGGTACATTTCGGTAAATCCTGGCAGCATGGTCTTCGTCATTGGGCCCGGCCTGCCCGGCAATGGCCAGGTCGGCAAAGCCATCGTCGTTGTAGTCGCCCCAGCGGGCTTCGCCTTCAGCTACCTGCAGGATGGGGGAGGTTTCCTTTACAAAGCGGTCTCCCCCCATGTTTTGGTACACCTCCGTAACGGGTTCCATGCCTCCGTTTTGGCTTTTGTTGCCGGAAATCACAAAGTCGAGCAGGCCGTCGTTGTTGAAATCGCCCCAGCTGGCACTTCCGCCCATCACGCCGGTGATGCCGGGCCCGGTCACATCCACAAATTTAATGGAGTCGGGCTGGCCGGGCGACTGTACCAGGTCTCTTCTGAAAATTTTGGTAATGGGAATAGAGCCCGTAAAGCCCGTCATGAGCACATCCAGGTCGCCATCGCCATCATAGTCGCCCCAATCGACCATGCCGTCTTTGATGTTGGGGAAATTGGTACCAAAGGCCGAAGCAGAGAAAGAAGGAGCTGCCCGGGCCGAGTCATTTACGTAAATGCGGGTAATGGGCAATGGAGGCTGGGTATTGAACTCCCCTATGATGAGCAAATCCTGGTCGCCGTCGTTGTCGTAGTCGCCCCAGTCGGCATAGCTTTGCCTGGCCCCTTCAATGAAACCGCCCACATTGCGGAAATCGGCCCCGCCTATGTTGCGGTAAATGGTGATAATGGGCCCGCTAATGGACTCACCCGTAAGCAGGATGTCCAGGAAACCGTCGCGGTTGTAGTCGCCCCATTTGGCACAGCCATTTTTCACATCAATGAAGTTAAAAGGTGCGGGTTGGAGCACGCCGTTTTCATTGATGAGCACCCGGGTAAGGGGGCCGGCATCTGTTTCGCCGGTGAGCACCACATCCAGGTCGCCGTCGTTGTCGTAGTCGCCCCAGTCGATAGAGGCATGGTCCAGACCACGGAAAGGAATGGTGGGCAGGGCCGCCGAGGTCTGGTCGCTAAAGGTGGGCTCGGTATAGTGGAAAAGGCCGGAGCGCACAAACTTGGAAGCGTTGAAGCTTTGCTCAATGGTTTGAACGCCAAAGTAATAGTCGCCTTCCTCCAGCCCAAAAATGGCCCAGGTAGTGGTATGCCCTGCGTTGCCCAGGCGTATCACCCTGCGCTGGCCGTTGTCGATATTGGCCATGGGCGAAAGCTTGAGGTCTTGCCCGTTGGGGGGCGCTTTCTCCACAAATAGGTTGAAGGTAAGGCCGTCTTGTTGGGTTTGGTCATAGCCTGAAGGCGGCGTCCAGCTCAGGATCACGCGGTCTTCTTCCACAATGGGCATAGGGGCTACGGGCGGCTGAGGTTCGCGGATGGGAATGTTGCCCACATTTTTGTAAAGGCGCAGGGTGTTGAGGTCGGGGCTGCTCTGCACGCGTCCCACCAGTATGAAGTCGAGTTTGAGGTCGTTGTTGAAGTCGCCCCATAGGGCCTGGCTGCCGCCATTTACATTGATCACGAAGTCGGAGTTGATGGTATCGGCGATAAAATGGCCGTTTCTGTCGTTGCGGTACAAGAGGGAAGCTCTGTCCTGCACATTGTTGCCATTTTTGCCAGTGAGCAAAATGTCGCGGAAGCCGTCGTTGTTGTAGTCGCCCCACTGCCCGCTGCCGTTTCGCACCCCTTTGATGCTATCGGTGAGGGGCACAAAGAGGCCACCGCCGAGGTTTTTGTACACCTGTGCCACGGCGCTGTCGCCCAGGCTGCCAGTGAGCAGCAGGTCTGCCAGGCCATCGTTGTCATAGTCGCCCCAGTCGGCGGTACTTTCACTCAGCGGCAGCAGAGGTGGCAGGGTACTGGGAGCAAAGATGTTTTCCCCTTCGTTAATGAAAAGCCGGGTGATGCCACTTCCGGTAAGCACTACATCCAGGTCGCCGTCATTATCCATATCCCCCCATTTGGCATCTCCATTCACCACTCCTGGCAGGCCTGCACCAATGTCGAAGAAGGTGTTGCCACCGGAGTTTTGATAAATTTTGCTCACGCCAATGGTAGGCGACTGCCCGGTAATGAGCAGGTCCAGGTCGCCGTCTTTGTCGTAGTCGCCCCAGTCCACACTGCTGTGTCCTACATTCACCAGGTCGCCAATGTTTCCGGGAATGGTAAAAGGCGCCACGGGAATGCCAGTGTTTTCGTAAATGAGGGTTTGGGGAATATCACCAAAGGACATGCCGGTGAGCACCAGGTCCAGGTCGCCGTCGTTGTCGTAGTCGCCCCAGGCGAGGTCGCCGTTTTTGACGGGCTGCAAATCCCATATTCGCTCAAAACCTTCCTGGCTCTGGCGGTAAATGCGGGCAATGAGGATACCGGCCGAATCACCTGCCACAGCAAAGTCCAGGCGGCCATCGCGGTCGTAGTCGCCCCAGTCCACCGTGGCGTTGGCCAGTCGGGGGATGCGGTTTTGCAAAAAGCTGGTATCGGTCACATCCACAAAGGAAGGCGGTAAAAACATGATGCCCTCTTCCTGAGCAAAAGGCGAACCCTCGTAGTCGGCCTCAATGGCCTGTACACTCCAGAAATAGTCGCCGGAGGGCAGGTTTTTAAGGGTCCAGGTGGTGTCTTTTATTCCGCCAAATTTCACCACCTTTCTCCTTCCCTGCGGGAGGCCTGAAAGGGGAGAGTTGAGGTTGCCGATCATGGAGTTGGTGCCCAGGTAGAGGTTATAACTCAGCCCGGGAGTGAGCAGGGCTCCGTAGCCGGGAGGTGGTCCCCATTTGAAGGTGATCTGGTCGCCCACCTGCTCGGCAAACAACCTCACAGGCGCATTGGCCTGCAGGTTGGTGGTGCGCTCGTCATTGCGGTATAGACGGAAAATGGCTGAAGGGGGAAAGAGACCCGTACGCCCCATGAGTACAAAGTCGAGCTTGCCATCGCCGGTAAAATCGGCCCAGCGGGCCACTGCCCCGCCGTCCAGGTCGGGCAGAAAGTCGGAGTTGATGGGACTGATCACAAACCCCCTGCCGGCAAAGTTCTGATAAATACTGGTTACGCGGTCGTTAAAGCCGCTACCCGTGCTGCCGGTGAGGAGAATGTCGAGAAAGCCATCGTCATTGTAGTCGCCCCATTCAGCGGAGCCGTTTTGTATGCCTTCAATGTTAAAGCCGTTGTTGCTGCTGAAACCAAAGGCACCATTGTTTTCCACCACAATGGTGCGGGTCTGGTTGCCGTTGGTACCGGCCATGAGGATATCCAGGTCGCCGTCGTTGTCGTAGTCACCCCAGTCCACACTGCTCAGGCCCAGGCCTTCGAGTTCAACCTGTGCATCCACCAGGCCATCACTGCCGTCGTTGCGGTAGAGCCGGCTCACAAAGGCCCCACTGGCGCTTTCCCCGCTGATGAGCAGGTCCAGGTCGCCGTCCTTGTCGTAGTCGCCCCAGGCGAGGTCGCCCTTGCGCAGGCCCTGCAGGCCAAAGTTC
>RFHT01000401.1 GCA_003696835.1 Bacteroidota bacterium | reverse complement strand
TTATTTAGCTCTTCTAGCAGGGGGTCGTTGGGTTCCCCGCTACTTTCTACCATCTTTTTATTGATGAGTTGAAAGGGCTTGAGGCGCATCACCCCAAAGGCGATATGTTCAGAAAAAATAATGACAAAGGGCGTGAGCAACATGGAGACAATGGACACAGCCAAAAAATACTGGTTGACCTCATCGCTCAACAGCCCATATTCTATCCCCACCTTGGAGAGGATAAAAGCAAATTCACCCACCTGAAAAAGCGCCAACCCGGTAAGCAGAAAGGTGCGCGGAGGATACTTCAGCACCGCTACTGCCAGGGAAGCAATGAGAGATTTGACCAGAAATACCCCCAGCACCATGAGCAGAATAAGGGCGAGATGCTGCCCAAAAAAACGGAGGTCCAGCAGCATGCCCACCGAAATGAAAAAGAAGCTGGTAAAAAGTTCCCGGAAGGGGAGCATGATGCTGGTAGCCTGGTGGCTGTATTCCGACTCGGAGATAATCAGGCCGGCAAGAAAAGCCCCCAATGCCAGGGAAAGACCTGCTTCTGAGGTAAAAAAAGCCACTGCGAAGCAGATGGTAATGGTGGTGATGAGAAATAACTCCTTGTTGCCCGTCCTGGCAATGCTGTGCATCAACCTGGGTACTACATACCTGGCACTTACAAAGGTAAGGGCAATTACTACCAGGGTTTTGAGCAGCAGGCTCAGGATGCTGCCACCCAGGTTACCCGATTCACCGGCAAGCATAGGAGTGACCAACATCATGGGAACCACAATGAGGTCCTGAAAAATGAGAATAGCCAGTGCATGGCGCCCGTGGGGAGCGCCAATTTCGTTTCGGTCCTGCAATACCTTCAAAACAATGGCCGTACTGGAAAGCGAAAACAAAAAGCCAACAAACAGCGCCTCGTTCCACTGGTTGCCAAGTGCATAATACACCAAAGCCGCAACCAGCACCGTCAGCCCAACCTGTAGGGCCCCTCCGATAAAGACGGTTTTTTTGATGGAAGCCAGTTGTTTGATCGACAATTCCATGCCGATGACAAAGAGCAGCAAAATGACGCCAATTTCGGAGATCACTTCAATTTGTGCTGACTCATGCACAAGCCCCAGCCCATAGGGGCCTATCAACATACCCGTGAGCAAAAAACCCAGTATGGAAGGAAGTTTTAAGCGTTGCAGCGCAAAAACGACCAGCACGGAAAATCCCAGCAAAATCAGCAAATCCTGAAGCAAAGGTATGTGCATATAGCTTATTTCTTCTTTGGGTTACAGCCCGCAAGTTCTCATTTTTCCCCTTTTTCAAAAACTTTTGGGCACCGGGAGGGGTTTTGTGGCAGGTTGAGGTTGTTCGGTTTGTTGAGGTGTTTGTGCTTTTTCCCTTTGCCTTTCCAAAAACTTGAGGTACAAATACAGGTAGCATACGGCTATGCAGCATGTCAGCAAGATATTGAGCCTGAATATGGTTTTACGCTTTGCTTTATATGCCAGAAGCAATGCCAGTAAGAGCCCAATGGCAGCCGCTACGACGCCATATCCCAATACAATGGCTCCGCCAGCAAGTCCCTGGCCTTTGCCGGCATCTACTATGCCGGCATAGCTCACCCCCACCAAAAAAGCAGCAATAAGCGCAAGCAGGTACAATAACAAGCTATAGGGTTTCAGTATATGGGACAACATCCGCTTGATGATTACAACATTAAACCACCCATACAGGCATGCATAAATTTGCCCATAAAGAACGAAAATACCAAAAGGGCCGGGCAAAAAATACCGGCGGGCGGGCTGCACGCCTCCCCTATGGCCGGCCATGAGGGCATGTAGGAAAACGGGCCATTTTATCCTTCATAAATAGGACAAAAAGGCAAGAGATGCTGAAAAAAAGCGTATTTTTGGCCCAAAATATCCCCCATAGCCCACATGAAGGTATCCATCATCACGGTTTGTTACAATTCGGCAGCATATATACAGGACTGCATCAACTCGGTACTGGAGCAGGACTACCCCCACATTGAGTACCTCATTGTGGACGGTGGGTCGGAGGACGGGACGGTGGACCTCATCCGCAGCTATGAGCAGGGCATTGCCCGTTGGGTGTCGGAGCCAGACGAGGGCATATACGATGCCATGAACAAGGGCATCGGCATGGCCAGGGGGGAGATTGTGGGCATGCTCAATGCCGACGATATATATGCGCATTCCGGGGTCATTTCCCGGGTGGTGGAGGCCTTTCGCCAGCAGCAGGTGGACACGGTTTTTGGCGACCTGGTGTATTTTCCTCATGGGCAGCCCCAAAAGGTGACGCGTTTTTTTCCGGGGCGGGGCTTTCATCCGCGCAAATTGCGGCAGGGCATTATGCCGCCACACCCCACTTTTTTTGTGCGCAGGCAGTTGTACGAGCAGTACGGCCTGTTTGACACCAGCTACCGCATCTGCGCCGATTTCGACCTCATGGTGCGGCTGTTTCACACCCACGGGGTGAGCTACCACTACCTGCCCGAAACGCTGGTGAAAATGCGCACGGGGGGTGCCAGCACCCGCGGCCTTAAAAGTACGCGCATCATCAACCGCGAAATGCTGCAAGCCTGCCGCAAACACGGCATTTCGACCAATCTGCTGCGCATTTATTCCAAATACACCACCAAAATCTTTCAGTTGATCCAACAGCCCGCTGGCTCTTCTCCAAAATCTTAACGCCCCTATTCCGCTTTGACTTTCACAGGCGCCTGAATTTTTTCCCTGGCGCCTGCTGAAGCAGGCCTTTGAACTCCATATTGAGCAGCAGGGCATTGAGCTCGTGCATGGGAATGGCCGTGTGCAGGCTGATCTGGTCCACCAGGGCTTCGCCCCGGTGCAGGAAGCTCAGCACCTTGTGTTCGTGCTCGGAGAGGTCCTTGCCGAAGTCCAGGCTCAGCTGTTCGGCGGCGGCGGAAGCCGGTTCAGCCAGGGGTTGCCACTGAATCTGGAGGTCGTCCAGCACCTCCTGGGGATGGGAGAGCAGCCTGGCCTGCTGCTCGCCTATCAGGCGGTTGCAGCCGGCAGAGTAAGGGTCTCCTATGCGGCCGGGTACGGCATATACTTCGCGGTTTTGCTCAAAGGCAAACTGGGCCGTGATGAGGGCGCCGCCGGTTTCGGCGGCTTCTACCACGATGACGGCATCGCTCATGCCAGAAATGATGCGGTTTCTGGCGGGAAAGTTGACTGCTTCGGGCTTTACCTGGGAATAAAACTCCGTAAGCAGGCCGCCGCGCTCCAGCATTTGGGTGGCTTTTTGGCGGTGCGCTGCCGGGTACAGATGGGCCAGGCCGTGCCCCAGCACGGCCGTGGTAATGCCGCCTTCGGCCAGGCTGGCCCTGTGGGCGGCAATGTCGATGCCGTAGGCCAGGCCGCTCACCACATTGATGCCCCTTTGGGCAAAGTAGGAAGCAATTTCTTGTGCCTGGCTGCGGCCGTAATCGGTGCACTTGCGCGTACCCACTATGGCGATATTGGGCTGGGCGTTGAAGTCGATCTGGCCTTTGACAAAGAGGAGCAGAGGCGCATGCTTGAGGAATTTCAATTTCTGCGGGTATGCCTCGTCCAGGTAGGAAATGAGCCGAATGCCCTGTTTCTGGCAAAACTCCAGCTCGGCTTCGGCTTCCTTCAGGGTGTCGGCCTCAAGAATGAGGGCGGCGTTTTTTTCGCCTATGCCCGGTATGCGCAGCAGCTTGCCCTTGGGGGTTTCAAATACGGCCTGTTCGCTTCCGCAATAGGCAATGAGGTTGCGGGCGTTCACCGGGCCCAGGCCTTTGATCATGCTCAGGGCCAGCAGATATAGGGTGCGTTCTTCCACCAGGTCGAAAATTCCTATTCCTGCCGGTAAAATGCAAGCTTTTCCCCAAAAAACACATGCCGCGACGCAAGTTGCTGCATCGCGGCATGTCCAATTTTCCCATTCGTCAGGGTTTTTTCACGCCTTTTGCGCGCACTTTGGTGCCATTGGCTTTGTTCACGCCTTTGGCGCGCTTCTTGGTGCCATTGGCTTTGTTCACACCTTTGGCGCGCTTCTTGGTGCCATTGGCTTTGTTCACGCCTTTGGCGCGCTTCTTGGTGCCGTCGGCTTTGTTCACGCCCTTGGCGCGCTTCTTGGTGCCGTCGGCTTTGTTCACGCCCTTGGCGCGCTTCTTGGTGCCATCGGCTTTGTTCACGCCCTTGCCCTTTTTAACGGTTCCGTCTGCCTGGGTTTGCTTACCCTTCCTATATACATTGCCATCCTGGTCTTTTACCATGGCCTTCTGGGTGACAGTGCCATCGGCATTTTGGGTAACTTTTACTTTCTTACTTTGGGCCTGTATGCTTCCCAGCAGCATGAGCATCACAAAGCTAAAGGCGGTCAATTTTGCAAATGTTTTCATCGTTGTTTTGGATTTAATATTGGGATACAAACTAAAGGGGTTTTGCCTGTATGACCGCCAG
>RFHT01000400.1 GCA_003696835.1 Bacteroidota bacterium | reverse complement strand
CCTCCCTCTTTGGTGGCAATGGCCACCTCCTTGAGCAGTCTGGTAAATATTTTCGAGCGTTTTTTGTCCTGGGCGCCTTTTCTGTGTTTGATGTTGGCCCACTTACTATGTCCTGCCATAAGAAAAGATACTTAGCTTATTTTCTCTGGCAAAGGTAACAAATTTCAGCATGCTGTACAATGAGGCCTCAACCTAACTGCTGCTCCCTGTTTCTACCCTGGAAGCAGCTGTTTCCTTTTGCCCTTCTTTAAACAAGGCCCAGAAGACCAGCATCACCAACACGGCAAAAACGGCCGGGATGAGCCAGATTTCTTTCCAGCTGTGGGCATTTTCGCCCTGGGCGTAGAGGTCCACAATGGGCCCCGATACCAGGGAGCCGATAAACATGCCCACTCCATAGGTGGCGAAGGTCATCATGCCCTGCACTGAGCTTCTCAGAGAAGAAGGTGCCCGGTTTTCGGCATAAATTTGACCCGTAACAAAGAAAAAGTCGAAACAAATGCCGTGCAGCAGAATGCCGATGTAAAACATCCACACCAGCCCTTCGGGGTCGCCAAAGGCGAAGAGCACATAGCGTATGGCCCATGCAGCCATGCCGATGAGCATCATTTTTTTCACGCCCAGGCGGGCAAAGGCCAGCGGCATGAGCAGCATAAAGATGATTTCAGACATCTGGCCCAGGGTCATTTTGCCTGCCGCATTTTCAAAGCCCACCTCGTTGAGAAACATGTTGGTGAAGGTATAGTAAAACATCAGGGGAATGCATATCAGAATGGAGGCGACAAACAGCACCAGGAAGTTGCGCTCTTTGAGCAGGCCGATGGCGTCCAGCCCCAGGGCTTCGCGGGCCGAGAAGGCTTTGCCTTTGCCTTTTGGGGGGGTATGGGGCAGGGAAAAGGAATACAGCCCCATGAGCAGCGACAGGCCGGCTGTGATCTGAAGGGGGATGGCTGTGGCTTCTATGTCCATGCTTTTGGTTCCCTTGAGGATAAAGGGAAAATCCCAGCTAAGGCCAAAGCCCGATATGTCGGTTTGAATAAAAAAGATCATCAGGCCCGAGGCAATCCAGCCGATGGTGCCCCACACGCGTATGCTGGGAAACTGCTGGGCGGGGTTGTTCATTTGGTGAAATGAGACGGCATTGGTGAGGGCAATGGTGGGCATATAGCACAAGGCATATCCCAGCAAAAAGGGATAAAAGGTGCCAAAATCCGTAGCCGTGGAAGCGGCATACATCAGCCCGGCTCCCAGCAGGTGCATCACGCCCAGCACCCGCTCCGTGGCAAAGTAGCGGTCGGCAATGAGCCCCACCAGAAAGGGAGACAACATGGCAGCAATGGCCCCTGCTCCATACACGCTACTGATTTGCAGGCCGCTGAAATTGAGGGTGGCGCCCAGGTAGGTGCCCAGGGTGACATACCAGGCGCCCCACACAAAATATTCCAGAAACATCATCAGGGATAGACGGGAGTAGGTGGTTGGCTTCATAGCAATTCTTGGTCGTAGGGTTGAAATTCCGGCAAAAAGTACACATTTTTTGAAGGTTGATAAAGGAATGGGGAAAAAAATTTTGCCCCCAAAGCCCACAGGCCGCGGGCAAACAGTTGCTGCTCTGGGCGGTTTGGCTTTTGCCGGCAGGGCTTGTATATTCGTTTTCAAATACCCTTCCCATGAACTACCGTCCCATTGGCACTTCAGATTTGCGCGTAAGTGAAATATCGCTGGGCTGTATGTCTTTAGGCACAGAAGCAGCATCCTTTGAGCGCATGGTACAGCAGGCCCTGGACCTGGGCATCAACTATTTCGACACGGCCGACCTCTACGACAAAGGCCTGAACGAGCGCCTGCTGGGGCAGGCCCTCAAAGGCAGGCGCCAGCAGGTGGTCATTTCCACCAAGGTGGGCAACCAGTGGCGGCCCGACGGCAGCGGCTGGGACTGGAACCCCTCCAAAGCCTACATCCTGCAGGCAGTAAAACAGAGCCTGCAGCGCCTGCAAACAGACTACATCGACCTGTACATGCTGCACGGGGGCACGCTGGAGGACCCCATAGAGGAGACCATAGAGGCCTTTGAAAGCCTGAAACAAGCAGGGCACATACGCTACTACGGCATTTCTTCCATACGGCCCAATGTGATCCGCCAGTGGGTGAAGCACTCGCGCATGGTGAGCGTGATGATGCAGTACAGCCTGCTGGACCGCCGCCCGGAGGAAAGCTGCCTGGATTTGCTGCACAGCCGGCAAGTGAGTGTACTCAGCCGGGGCACGGTGGCCAAAGGCCTGCTGGCCGGCAAGCCCCCGAAGGCCTACCTGGGATATTCGGCCGAAGAGGTAGCCAGGGTGCAGCATAGGCTGCACGAACTGGCCGGGCCGGGCCGCAGCCCGGCCCACCTGGCCATTCAATACGTACTGAAACACCCAGCCGTGGCCTCGGCCGTACTGGGGGCCAGCAAGCCCGCCCAAGTGGCCGAAAATGCAGCTGCCTCCACCAGCAGCGGCCTCTCAGCTGAGGAATGGCAGCTACTGCACGGCCTGCTCCCGCCTAAGGTGTACGAGCAGCACCGCTAAAGCTTCATCATTTCTTTAGATGCACGATAATTACTCCGTTGGAAGCGCCTACGCCATAACTGGCCAGCGAGGCCGGGTCCTTGACCACTTCTATGCAGTCCACATCACCGGGGTTGATGTGGGCAATGCGGCTGAAGTCGTGCCCCATATTCATGCGGTCCAGAAAAAAGAGGGGCTGATTGGTGGCATTGAAGGAGCGGTCGCCGCGAATTTGGATGCGGATGTTGTTGCCCGAGCCGGTGACCACCAGGTTGGGTTGCCTGCGCAGCAGTTCGGCTATATTCTGGGCCGGTACTTCTTCACTGCCCCGGGTGCTGCTTCCATATTGGGTAGATTTGCAGGACACCCCCAGCAAAAGGGTGGCCAGCAGGCACAGCAAAAAGCTGAGTTGAAAAGCGTTTTTCATGGTATTGGGAGGTTAATTTATACGCGTATGCAGTTCACAACAAGCGCTGCATACCTGATATAAAGATACATTTATTCGCCTGCATTCCCAACCCTGGGCAAAGGAATGTTTT
>RFHT01000399.1 GCA_003696835.1 Bacteroidota bacterium | reverse complement strand
CTCCGGAAGCCCTGCAGCTCCCTTTCATAGCGGTTCAATATAAAACGGGCGAAGCTGCGGGGGTCCAGCTCCTGCCTGAAGCTGCGCAGCTGCCCAGGCACCCCGCAGAGGTAGTCCACCAGCAGGGCCTTCCAGCGCGTGTCGTCCGTGGTGCTGCCCGCCGGCAGGTTATAGTCCCATATTCCCTCCCCCGAAGGCTCCCGCACCATGGAGTCCAGCCCCTGTATGTGGCCGTATTCAATCTGCATTTGCCGACGCTCCCACATTTCGGTGGGCGCACCCATAGCGTCTCCTATGGCCGTGCCCAGCAGCATGCCATATACTTTGTCAAAGAGGGTATCCCGGTTCATATCAACTTCGATGGAATGTACAGGGGTGCTTGTTTCTGTGACAACTGCAGCTGTTTTCTGCCGAAAAGGCGGCGGACATGCTATCAGCCAGATTGTCACCCCAAATAGTACAAAAATGTGTCTGTTCATATCGCAAAATAGATATTTTTTTACTAAATTTATTTGAAAAATCAGAAGAATTGAAGGCTTGGGTTGAATAATTTTCTTTGTTTTTTATAAATTGATGCAGGCATGTTCAGGGTATTGGCGGTTGTAGGTATATGGCTCGTTCAGTTGGGTATTATATATGCCCAGCCCGATTTGTACGGCCGAATTGTGTACCTCAGCCATACCAGCATGTATCCGGGCGAGGTGGTGGTAGCCCGAAGCCTGGTTTCCAACCGAGGAAACGCTCCCATCACCAGCCCCGCCCATATATATGCCCACTATTACCTCTCTGCCGATTCGCTGCCCGACAGCTCCGATGTGTATGTAGGCGACAACCAGATTCAGAGTGAGTTGAAAGCAGGAGCTGCTTTCGAAGAAATTATCCGCATATTCAACATACCCGACAGCATCCCACCCGCTGATTACTACCTGCTCTACGTGCTGGACCCCGACAACTTGTATGCCGAAGCCAATGAGCAAAATAATACCGATTATTTTTACCCCCTTCACATTCGCCCCCTGCCTGCACAGGGGCCTGAGTTGGTGGGCCTGATTTCCAACATTGCCCACCGGCGCATTCATCCTGGCGATCAGGTGACGGCCCGCTCCTACGTGCGCAACATTGGCATTGAGTCCACTCCTGCCGACAGTGTTTTTTTAACCATGTATGCCCTGAGCCGGGAGCAGCTATGGAGTTGGGAGCATTTCGTCAAGGTAGGAGGCGAATTTTTTGGCGACCCCATTCCTCCGGGCAGGGAAATTCTGCTGGATGAAGACCTGCGCTTTCCCGACACCCTCAGCCCCGGCACCTGGTACCTGTGGTACATCACCGATACGGGCGGCTCCATAGCAGAAGTGGATGAAACCAACAATTTCCGGCTGTGGGGCAGCCTAGAGGTGCGCATTCCCTGGTGGCAGCAATGGTGGGCCATTGCTGCCTATATCGTAGTGGGGGGCGGCTTGCTGCTGGCCGTGTTGTACGGCCTGCGCAGGTGGTACCTGCTGCGCAGGGCCTTGCGCGCAGCGCGGCAGCTACGGGAACTGGAGCAGTTCAAAAGCCGTTTTTACACCAACATCACCCACGAATTCCGCACCCCCCTGACAGTCATACTGGGAATGTGTGAACAACTGGAAAGCCTGGCTGAAAGCGGCGACAAACAGGCATTTCGCAAGGCGGTGGAAATGATCGGGCGCAATGGCGGGCAGTTGCTGCACCTCATCAACCAGCTGCTGGACCTGGCACGCCTCGAAAATGACCACCTGACCCTACGGCCCGTACAGGCAGATATGGTGAGCTTTGTGCGCTACCTTGTAAATATCTACGAATCTTATGCAGCGGGCAAAGGCCTGGCGTATGAACTGACAACGGACTGCGCGGAGTTATGGATGGATTTTGATCCTTCCCTGGTGCAAAAAGTGCTGAGCAACCTCATCAGTAACGCCATCAAATTTACGCCTCAAGGCGGCAAGGTGCGCATTCACCTGAGTGTGGAACATGCTGCTGAGGGGGAGGCAACGGAAAATACGGAGCAGACACATTGCCTCATCCGGGTATCAGACACGGGCATCGGCATACAAGCCCGGCATCTACCCCATATTTTTGACCGCTATTACCAGGTGGAGCAGACCGACCAGCAGGGAACCCAGGGCACGGGGGTAGGCCTGGCCCTCACCCGCGAGCTGATGAAGTACGCCGGCGGCAGGGTCAGCGTGCAAAGTGAGTGGGGCAAAGGCAGCCAGTTCAGCCTGTATTTTCCCATCAGCCAGCAGGCGCCTCTTTCTCAAAGCCCGCTCAACGAGCTGGATCAGCCCCTGAAGGCTGAAGGTGCACAAGCTCTCACAGAGGAAGTCGTACATCCAGCTGAGCACACGGACAGCCGGCCGCTGGTTCTGCTGGTGGAAGACAATGCCGATGTGATTGCCTACCTGCGAAGCTGTCTGGCAGACAAGTACCGCATCCAAATTGCCCGAAACGGGCGGGAAGGCCTGGAAAAAGCCCTGGAAACCGTGCCCGACCTGGTAGTGAGCGATGTGATGATGCCCGAAATGGACGGTTTTGCCCTGTGTGAACGCCTCAAAACCGACATGCGCAGCAGCCACATTCCCCTTATTCTGCTTACGGCCAAAGCCGCTACGGAAGACAAGCTCCAGGGCCTGCAGCACGGAGCCGATGCCTACCTCGTCAAGCCCTTTCAGCGGGAAGAACTGCTCATACGCATTCAGCAGTTGCTGCTGTTGCGCAAGCGCCTGCAGCAGCATTACCGCCAGGCTGCGCCTGCCCGGCCCCAGGACGGGCAGCCGGCCTCTCTGGAGGATACCTTCTTGCTCAAAATCAGGGACATTGTACTCCAACACCTGCAAAAGGCCGGCTTCGACGTCCCCTTTTTGTGCCAGGAAATGGGCATGAGCCACACCCAGGTACACCGCAAGCTCAAAGTGCTGACGGGCCTCTCCATTTCCCGCTATATACGCCATCTGCGCTTGGAAGAAGGCTACAAACTGCTGCAAAGCACCTCCTTCACCGTGGCCGAAATTGCCTACGACGTGGGCTTTCAGGACGCCAATTATTTCTCCCGCACCTTCCGCGAACAATACGGCCTAAGCCCCACCCAGCTCAGGGCAAAGCAAGCCGGCTTTGCTACCTGATCACAGGGCCTTAGTACAGGCCTGCGCAAGTCCGTCTGCGCGCGCTCGTGGACTCAACCCGCCTGCATCGTACGCAGTCCCATTGATGTAAGGTTACTTTGTTTATCCTGTAATTAACGTGAGTTAGGG
This sequence comes from Bacteroidota bacterium, assembly GCA_003696835.1. Lineage (GTDB taxonomy): Bacteria > Bacteroidota > Bacteroidia > J057 > J057 > J057. The sequence goes on along the minus strand of RFHT01000399.1, from coordinate 57 downwards.
ATATTAAGCCGTGATGTAACTATTCAGCACCCTCAGGGTGAAAAAAAACAATTGTTG
>RFHT01000398.1 GCA_003696835.1 Bacteroidota bacterium | reverse complement strand
GCTTCTATGTACTTCAGCTCACGGGAGTTGAGCAAAAAAACGGAGCTTTCGCCCAGGCGAAACTTTTCCACTTCTGCCTCAAAAAGCCGGCGGTAGTTTTGGGCCACGTCTGTGTACAAATCCAACTGCTGCCTGAGGGTTTGCAGCTGATTGTAGTAGGCCATTACCTTGTTGGTGATTTCGAGCTGCTTTTGCTCCCGGCCGAGACCCGCCTGCTGCAATTTGAGGCGGTTGAGCTCAAGCTCGGCCCGTGCAGTGCGTAAAAACAGGGGAAAACTGAAAGCAAAACCCCATTTGTAGTTGTTGGTGCTGAAACTGCCCGCAAATTCACCTGCTGCATGGCTCAGCAGGTTGTACTCCAGCATGAGTTTGGGCTTGAGTTTTTCGCGTTTCCAGCGGCCCTGCAGTTGCAGGTCGGTGATTTTGTATTCATACAGGCGCAGTTCGGGGTGGTTGGCGGTCAGTTGCTGCATGAGCAAGGCCAGTTGTTCTTCCCCCATCAGCTCAGGGCCCTCATTGGCGACCCGGGAGGGCGGTCCTGCCTCCAGGGGGAGCTGCAGGGGCAGCCCCTCGGCATTCCACAAGAAGTTGGACAAGCGCAGGCGCTCATGCTGCAGGGCCAACAAAGACTCATTGTAGCTGAGCTGGCGGTTTTGCAGCAGCATGTATGCCTCCAGGGTATCAATGGCGGGCTTATCGCCCTGCAAAAAGCTCGCCTTAATGCCTTCAAAACGAATGCCGGCCAGCTCCACGGCCTGTTCGTAAATCTGAGTTTGTTCCCAGGCCATGACCCACTGCCAGTAGGTTTTAAGGGCATCATAAAACAAATCATTGAGCATGCGCACGCGCTCCGCTTCAGTAGCCCGGGCCATAACCCTTGCCTGCTGCACGGCCAGGCGGCGCTCGTCGAACAACAAGCCCTGCCCAAGCGGCACAGACACGCCTGCCGTCCACAGGCCCGCATCGGGAAGCCTGTTTTCCGGGTTGAGAAATACGCCCGAATTTTGCTCATAAGCAGCCTTGAAGCTCATGCCATAGCTGGTGGGAATGCGCATACCTGCCTGCAGGCTACGGTAGTAGTTTTTCCCCTCAAAGCGCTTTTGATCCAAATTGCTTTTCAGCTCGGGGTCAAAGGCGCCGCGCGCAGCGCGCACGGCCTGCCGGCCCTGCTCACTCAACAGACCCGCCTGGCGGGCAAGGGGGTGGTATGTCTCTACATACTCCAGCAGGTCCTGCGGCCCAAAAACGGCCAGGCTGTCGGGCTGCTGGGCAGGCGAGGCCGCCGGCCAGCAGAGCAAACACATACACACTAAACACACTAAGGCCAGCACATCATAGCTTTTCTTCATATCAACTCGATACTTTTCTGGGTTTTGGTCATGATTCTGCATACACAGGTACATGGAAAGTTGGTTTAACATTGCCCATACGGCAAGCGGGAAAATGCGCACAGCGGCTGATCGCCCTGCTTGTTGAGCAACAAGCCCTACTTGACAACCGACTTCACCGGTGGTTTCTTTTTTTCCTCCACTTTCCCTGCATTGGAGGTTTGCTGCTGATAATAATTGGGGGGGAAGCCGTTGAGCTGGCGCCACAGCTCGTACCAGATGGGGACCTCTGAGAGCAGGGCCAGGCCCACCGCCCCGGAGCCCACCCGCAACTGTGCGGGCCAGGCAGGCCCATCGGGATCAGGTGCCACCAGCAGGCGGTATTTGCCGTTGTTGCTCACGAAGTTGTCCATGGCCACCACCCGACCCCCAAAGGTTCCGTAGGACACATTGGGCCAGCCCGAAAATACGATGGCGGGCCAGCCGTCAAACATAAAGCGCACCTGCTGGCCCGGGTGGATGAGGGGCAGGTCCATGGGATTTACGTACATTTCTACGGCCAGCTGATAATTTGCAGGCATAAAGCTCACAATGGCCTCACCTGCTTTGATGGTTTCGCCCAGCCCCCGGCGAATGGCCTGGGTAACATAGCCCGTTTGCGGAGCCGTGATGTAATACTGCCGCGTGCGAATTTCATAATTGGCGTATTGGTTTTCCATTTTGACGATGCTGCCTGTCCCTTCGTACAGGGCCGAGACGGCAGCGGCCCGCTCGGAGCGCGCCTTGGCCAGTTTGTCGAGATACTGGTTTTCTACCACCAGCAGCTCTACCTCTGCATTGATGAGTTCGTTTTTAGTGGCCAGCAGCTTGTTCTCTGCCTGTATGCGCTTGGCCTGCGCCTCTTGCAGTTTGGCTTTTTTCTCCTCAAAATCCGTGAGCGACTTGAGGCCTTGCTGGTACAGCTGCTCCGTACCGCTAAACTGACGCACTGCGATGTCTAAGTTGGTGCCGGCCGCTTCCAGCTGTATGCTGTCCGACTCCAGCTTGAGCTGTGCCTGCCGCAGGTAGTTGCGGGCTTGCTGCAGTTTGAGTTCCATGGATTTTTCCAAAGCCTGAATCTGCCCGTCCAGGGCCTGCACCTTTTCGCGGTAAAAATTCACCGACTGCTTCTTGGCGCTTATTTGCTGGCTGGTGCGGCTCAGCAGCTGGGGGTCGAAGTAGTCGTCTTTCACTTCGGCCATGTACAGCAAGGTATCGCCCTGCTGCACCAGGTCGCCCTCGCGCACATACCATTTCTCAATGCGTCCGTCAATAACGGCATGTATGGTTTGGGGCCGCTGCTCGGGCCTGAGGGTGGTGACATAGCCCCTGGAGCGGATATTTTGTGTCCAGGGCAGAAAGGAAAACAGCAGCAGCAGCAGCAGGAACAGCAGCAGCAGGCGGGCCAGAATTTTTCCCGCCCGGAATTCCCGTAGCATGCCAAAAGCGCGGTAATCTTGGAGGGGCACTTTGCCCGCAACAGAATTCTTACTGATATTCAACATAGCACTTCTTCTTTTGATTCCACATCAGATCCCACTGCCGGCTCAAGGCTGTGAGGTGTTTTCATTGCTTTGCAGCTGTCCGGGGCGCTGCTGCCCCATCAGGCGACTGTCGGCAGTAATACGGCCATTGCTCATAACCAAAGCCCGGTCAAACAAGCTGATCACCTCAGGATCGTTGGAAATGGCCAGTACCGTCCAGTTTTTTGAAGGATGGAGCAGGTAGCTGAGAAAGCGCTGGCGCTCGTGTGCTTCGAGCAAGTCCAGGGTGTCCTCCAGCAGAATGAGCCTGGGCGCACGCACCACCGCCCTGGCCAACAACAACCTCGCCACTATGCCCCGTGGCAGGCGCCTGCCTTCGGAATGAATGATGGTGAAATATCCATCGGGCAGGGCTTCTATGTATTCGGTAAGCCCCACCTGCTCAATGGCCCGTTTTACTTCTGCCGTGGCAATGCCGGGGCGCCCCATACAGATATTGTCATAAATGCTGCCGTTGAAGAGGTCCTGCTGTTTGAGGTTGGTGCCAATGCAGGCGCGCAACTTTTCCAGCTCCAGGTTGCGCAGGGGAATGTGGTTGTAGCTCAGAGAGCCTTCGTACTGCTCGTACAAGCCCGCAATGATCTGCAGCAACATGGACTTGCCCGAGCCGTTCGGGCCGGTGACACACACCCGTTCTCCCGGCATCAGCTCCAAATCCACCTTGTCCAGCACCTTGTCGCCGGTATCGTGGAAATGGTAGGAAAGGTTTTTGAGCTTAATGTGCAGGCCTGCCGCCTGCGGCTTGTGCTCCCCGTTCCAGTCCATCCCCTGGCTGTTTTCCAGCTCGATGTCCGTTACTGATCCGATCTTTTCAATGGCGGTGAGCACGTCGTAGATGGTTTCTATGCTCATGATCAACTTCTCAATGGCCGCAATCACCAGGATGATGATGATCTCTGCCGCCACAAACTGCCCGATGTTCATCTGCTGCTGAAACACCAGCAGGCTGCCGATGATGAGCAGGCCCGCCGCCACGATGACCTTAAAACCAATGAGGTTCATAAACTGCTGCACCAGCACCATAAAATGCTTTTTTCGCGCATCCAGGTAGCCTGTCACAACTTCATCCGTCTTTTTCAGGGGCATGTCGCTTTGGCCTGCCAGCTTAAAGGTCTCCATGGTCCGGCCCAGCTCCTCCAGCCAGTAAGCCACCCGGTATTTGTAGTACGACTCTTTCAAGCTGGTGCGCATACCCCGCGGCCCCATAAAGCGGATGATGAGGTACAAAACAATGAGCAGTATGAGGCCAAAGACGATGAAAAAGGGATGGTAAAACGACAGCAGAATCAGGCCGAAAATCATCTGGAAAGAAGCGGTAAAAAAATCCATCAGGATTTTGGAGATGCCTTTCTGCACCGACAAGGTGTCAAAAAAGCGGTTGACCATTTCCGGAAGGTAAAACTTGTTTACCGCTTCCAGTTTCATGCGCGGAATGCGGTAGGCAAACTCAAAGGCAGAGCGCACAAATATTTTCTGCTGCACGTTCTCCGTCACGCTGAGTTGCATCACCTGCAGCACGCCACTGATGGCAATACCCAGAATGACCACGGCCACCATGACCATCCAGGCTGTAGAGAGTTCCCCTCCCATAATGAGGTTGATGATGGCCTGAATGCCCAAAGGCAGTGAAAGATTGATCAACCCATTGAAAATGGCATAAATGTAAATGCTGATCACCTCTTGTTTGTCCACACTGAGCAAGCGAAGAAAACGCCTCAGCGGCGTCAACTCGGGTGTTAGGTCCATAGTTTTCAGGATGCTTTAAGGGTTTTGATGGCCAACTCTGAAAAAAAGTGAATCAGCGCCTGTGTATCCTGCTGAATGTCGGTAAGTGCAGGCAGGTGGGCCGCAAAATATTGTTGATGATAGATGCCCTCAATGATGGTGGAGCTCAGGCTATGTGGATAGGGATAGGCAGGCTGTATGTGAAGCACCAGCTCACTCATGCGCTGGCACAAGCGCTTGTAGGGCGCAAAAAAGCCCTCCTTGTTTTCCTCATCCACCTCCCTGGTAAAATAGGCCTTTAACGACTCCGAAATGATGATGCGGTGAAGGGCCTGCATGTCCAGCAGGGGAGGTGCATCGGCCTCTCCCAGGGGCTCGGCCAATACGCGTATGGCCGTTTGCAGCTGCGCCTCGGGCGACTCCACATTGGCGGTGGCAAACACCAGCCGGTACTCCTGCCACCCCCAGTACCAGGAAGTGAGGTAAATCAGCAGCCGGTGTTTGTTTTCAAAATATCGGTACACCGAGCTCTCCGTGGTGCCCAGGCTTTTGGCCAGTTTGCGAAAGGTAAACCACTCCAACCCATGCTGGTCGATCAGGGCTATGCTGGTTTGAATAATATGCTTCCCCAAAGTAGAGGACTCGGGGTCTTTGAGGTAAATTTTGGGGTTGATGCGAAGGCGAACCTGCTCCATAAGCTGCCTCATAAGCTGTAAATTTGATGAAAATGGAAGTAAAGCTGTTAATAATTCATACTAATACATGCAAAACTAAAAGTAATACTTTCATACTTAAACTCAATTTGCCCCAAAATGTTTCGCGGCAAAGCAAAAAAAAAAATGGGGAAGTAAAGGTGGCTATGCTTGATCGATCTGCCACGGGGCCATATCCTATAGGTAGCGCCGTAGGCGCTTTTGCTCAAACGGTTTGCATATGTCACCTGCCAGGAAAAGTGTACCATTAAAGGACACGAAAAGTGTACCATTGTCATTGGGCATTAAGATAGTCATTTTTAATATTATTGAAGTCCTTGACGCGGTAAGATTCTCCGTTGATACGGATGATATGCGCGTGGTGGACGATTTGGTCGATGATGGCCCCTGCAGGATACGCCCTGACGGCCTCCAAAGCTGGTGAACCCTGAGGGTGGCTCACTTTTTAGTTGGAGAAAACGGCAAAGGCGCAGAGGGGATTTGTTGCTCGCAAAGACGCCAAGGCGCGAAGGGGTGCGCTTTGCGCCTTGGCGGCTTTGCGTGCGATGTTCATAGAGGCATTTTTTACGTGCATGGAAGATAGGGAATTTTCCCGGAAATAGCCCGCTGCTTGGTGAATTGGCACCCCTTGCGCAGCACGCCCGTGGTATTTATTGCTCGCGAAGTCGCAAAGACGCAAAGGGGTGCTCTTGGCGCCTTGGCGGCTTTGCGTGCGATGCTTGTGGGAGCTTCTCCCAAAAGTAGCCCAGCCGCATCAAGGGGCCTAGCCACAGGGCGCGCAGCCGCGCCCACAGCCTGATACCGGGAATGAGCCATGAAATCCACGTCAGTGGTAACGTTTTCAGCTGAAATAGTGGTAACGTTTTGGATTAATAGAAACAACTGATTTGTTTCATCGCCCTTAATGGTATTTATCCATTTTGGTGGACTTGGGCTTATAAGTAAAAATGGTTTCCTAAAGTCTTCCTCTAAATGAGTTCTTCCCAATTTTTCTTTAAGGTATTCTGATAATATGGTCGGAAACCCTCTTTGCAGTATGTTCTTCAACACAAACAGCAACGCCTTATCTTGTATTTCAACCTCATTTTCTACAAGATTTTGAACAACAAAATTTGGATTTGTGAAGGCATAATTTGCCGTATATTTCTTCATTTATTCTAACATTTATCCTCCTCTTAAATAAAATTACTCTGATTATCTGTGCAAATGTTTTCTCAATCGTTAATTTAAGAAAATCTTGATATTTGGCTTGAATGTTTGTTTTGTTTTTTTTTGCTTGCAGCCAACTCCTACCCCAAACGCAATATTGCACTTTACATACCCTACCCTTCTATCACACCCAATGAATGGCGTATAGATCGCCTATCCACCTGCCGTCAGGGTACTGGCGCGGCCGAAAATTAAACTTCCATATATTTCAGCAGATTGTCAAGTAGCTGGATGGAAAATTAAACGCCGACCTTCATTTTTGGAAAATCGAACAAGCCCGCTACCCAAATAGCCCAATAGCCCGAAGCCTGCCTGGCTTCTTCACCGGCGCCCCTCAGAATCGGAAGGCAGGCATCACCCGGGGTGAGGACACAGTACGAACATAGCGCTTTCGTCTTAAACTAATAGGGCCTGAATGGTCGCATACATAGTACAGCGTAAACGGAGTAAACTTTACATCAAGCGGACTGCGTACCATGCAGGCGGGTTGAGTTTACTTCCCCCAATCCTCTAAACCGCTTCAGTGGGGAATAATCATTGATCCTAAAAGCCCTTCCGGCCGGCTCAGCCCAGCTTCCGCTCATCCACCACCCGGCTGAGCTTGCCGCCCTGGCTGCGGGGAATTTCTCCGGGTGGGCACAGGCGCACCCGGGCGCTGAGGCCAATCTGCTCCTTGATGC
>RFHT01000397.1 GCA_003696835.1 Bacteroidota bacterium | reverse complement strand
GTTTGCCATCGGGCGATGTCCTGCCGGAAGGCGCGGTAATAATTGGCGCCCGAAGTGGGGGTGCCGGGAATGCGGTAGCAGCGTACATACTCCTGTATGGCGTCTTCGGGAAAGGGCTGGCGGTTTGAAAAGCGCAGAAAATGGCGCAGCCACACCTCCTCATTGCCGGGTATCATGGCTTCGGGCAGTCGCTTCTGCTGCTGGAAATACTGGTACCAGGAGGGGTAGTGCCCCATTTGGTCGAGCACCTTGCGGGCGGCCAGGTTTCCCTTTACATTGTGGATAATGCTGATATTGAGCAGGGCGAGCTTGCGGATGCGCTCCGGGATGAGGAAGGCCATTTCCTGGGCGGTGGCCCCGCCCCAGTCGTGGCCCACCAGGTAGCATTCTGCTATGCCCAGCTCGTCGAGCAGGGCAATGATGTCGCGGGCGAGTTCGTGTTTGAGGTAGGCTTCTACCTGGGGGCTTCGCTCACTATCGCCCAGGCCGCGCAGGTCGGGGCAGATGATGCGGAAGGGGCCCCTGAGGTGGGGAATGAGGGGTTTCCAGCAGTAGCTGCTCTGGGGCCAGCCGTGCAGCATCAGCAGGGGGAAGCCATCCGGCGGACCGAAGGCACGGTAGTGAAAATGCCCTCTGGGGGTTTGCAGGGGGATGGTGGGGGTCATGCGAATAACGTTTTTCGGTCTTGCGTACTGGCAGCGCCTGGCTCACCAGGTGCGCGACTTGAGCAGTTCTTTCATTTCTTCCACCGAAACAGAAAGTTTTTCGGGGTGCTGCTCGATCCACTTGAGGAAATCGGCCTCAATTTCGGGTGTCCAGCGGCTGTCGATCTGGCCGGGGGTGTACACCCCTTCGCGCAGGCGCTGGTGGCCAAAGGCATCGCGCAGGGCCACGATTTCGGCCGTAACCACCACCTCTTCGGCCAGCTGAGGGGGAATGAAAATGACGCCTTCGCGCTTGGCCAGCACCACATCGCCGGGAAATACCGTGGCCCCGCCTATGCGTATGGGGGTGTTGAGGCCCATGAGCATGGTTTCCTGCAAGAAGGAGGGGTCCCATCCCCGCACAAAAGCGTTGAAGCCTTCAATTTGCTGGAGGCCTTCGAGGTCGCGTGAGCCGGCATCAAAGACCACCCCCCTTTTGGACTTGGCAAAAATGGAGTTGCCCAGGTTGTCGCCTATGAGGGTGCCGTCCTTGACTTTGCCAAAGCAGTCGGCCACATACACATCCCCTTCGGTGAGCATGTCGATGGGCCAGGAGTTCATATTGCCGATGCGCCCGGCCTTGTGGCCGTCATCCAGCATGCGCTGGCGTATGTCGGGGCGTTTGGGCATGTACTGGGCAGTGAGGGCGCGGCCCACCACCGGCACATCGGGGTGTATGCTTTGCCAGTTGCCTTCAAACTGGTTGTGGAAGCCGTGTTTGCGCAGCACGGCCCAGGCCTCTTCTATGGATACTTTTTCCATGCGTTTGAGGATGGCATCGGGCACTTTGGGGCGACCGTCGGCAAAGCGTTCGCCCTGCCATTCCTGGGTGTAATACATCATCTGCTCGCGGCTGATGCTTTGGGCCATCAGCAGGGCGGGAAACAGCATGCAGAGGAGGAAAGGGAGTGTGATTCGTTTCATCAGTTGGGAGGTTTGGGAGTTAATGTTGGAGTTTGAGCAAAAAAGTCACAGCATGCACGCCGGGATAAAGTGGATTCCTGTTTGCTGCAAACAAAGGATAAAGTTAGCAAAAAAAGTGAATTGAGCACGCATCAGGGCCGCAGCATGGGCAGCATATTTTGCATTATTTTTGAGAAGGGGAATAATTTACTTGCCAGGCAAATCGTTATTTGACATAATCGTGGATGATTATTTTAACTCGCACTTAACAATCAAGATCATGAAAACAAACACTTTATTGCTAGTCAGCGCGTTGGCATTGCTTCTTGCCACGGCTTGCGAGCCCGGAACCACCAACACCAACACTTGCGACTGTGAGAAACTCAGATTGCCGGCAAGTGAAGTAGAAATCACAGGTGCAGAAGCAGAAAAACTCCGTGGAGAGGAGGCCGGTTTGCCTTTGAGCGCCCTTCCCGGCGTAAAAACCATCCGAACAGAGGAACTGTATCAACTGAAAGAGGCACCCGAAACGGGCCTGTATTTGGTGGATACCGACTTTGTACCCCAGGAACTGGAAGCGGAGCTGAAGGAAATGGGATTTCGCCTGAGCGAAGACGGCACCCTGGATTCTGCAGGCGTAAAGACGACGCTCTTTGTACAGGCGGAGGTATTCAGGCTGAAGCCCCAGAAGCAGGAAGAGCAGCAAGAGGTGGATCAGGAAGGGCAAAGCCGGGCTTTCCCGTTGCCCTGGGCAGCTTACAGTTACAACTTCTGGTGGAGGTACAACGGCGGCTTTTGCCGGGACTACCATGCACACACCCGCGCCTACGCCTATGGCCCCCGTGCGGGAGGGATCTGGCCCGTTACCAATATTCAGCTAATCCAAACCCACGTCAACTCCGATACCGATGTGTGTTTCGGCTGCTACCGGGAAGGTTCTGACTGGAGCTGGGACATTGGCTGTTTTTGGCCGGCGCATGGAGGTGCCAGTGGCTACCACTATATCTACATGTACGATCCGGGCATCACCATCTTCCGTACCTGGGGTTGGTCGCATTAAACTGCCTTCCCCTCACCACTGTCCAAAATAGGGGTCGTCTTCATAAGCGGTGCCGATGTGGCAGAGGTGGTCCAGGGTAATGGCAAAGAGGTCATAGAGGTCGTGAAGCTGCTCGATGTCGCGCAGCACCCCCTGGTGCTGGAAGTAGAGCTCGTGTATGCCTTTGGGAAAAGGCGGATGAAAGAGGGGGCTTTCGGTCCGTATTTCCAGATGAATGAAAGGCTGGTAGCTGATGAGTTCCCGTATGTGTGGGTTTTCAAAGAGCATGCGCAGCTTGCGCTCGTCATTGCCCTGAATTACGAAGTCGCGGTCGAAGTCGGCAAAGCCGACTTCGACATCCTGCAGGCCCAATCGTTTGCCGATGCGGTGAAACACATTTTCGCGGAAAATGAGAAACTGAAAGTCGTCGCGGTTGTGATAGGGAGCGCGGATACGGGTAAAGATCCTTTTACCGGCTTTGTAAGTATCAATGACGATGACCCAGTCGCCGTGCCAGGCTTCAATGCGGTCGGCTTTGGGCCAGTTGCCTTTGAGGAAATCGGCGTCTATGCGTTGGGCCAGTTGCTGCCAGATTTTGCGCTTGGAGGGGCCAAAGAGGTTGATTCTGCTCATTTGTAGGGGAAGTTGATGGCGTCCTCTTCGGCCGTGCCTATTTCGTAGAGCTGATCGAGAAAGGTGCAAAAGAGGGCGTAGAGGTCCTGCAGTTGTTCGAGGTTGCGGATGATTTTGGGAATGTGAAAATAGAGTTCGCGTATCTGGCCGGAAGTGTCGCGTGCGATGCCGCCTTTTGCAGGCTGAAGTTTGAGCTCAATGTAGCGCTGGTAGCCGGCCAGCTGGCGCAC
>RFHT01000396.1 GCA_003696835.1 Bacteroidota bacterium | reverse complement strand
TACGACCTGCGCCAGGACAGTTTGTACGTGGTGGCCCAAATTCCCGTGTTTACCGGCTTCGAAGATGGGCTGCTGGGCATAGCTGCCGACCCCCATTATGCCGAAAATCACTGGATTTACATGATCTACTCTCCGCCGGGCACTGAAGCCAAACAACACGTATCGCGCTTTGTATTTGAAAACCGAAAGCTGGATATGGATTCGGAAAAGGTGCTGCTCGAAATTCGCACTCAAAGGGACCAATGCTGCCATTCGGGAGGGTCGCTGGAATTTGGGCCTGACGGGCTGCTCTATATCTCCACGGGAGATGATACCAACCCCTTTGCCTCCAACGGCTTTGCGCCCATAGATGAACGCCCGGGACGCAAACCCTGGGATGCCCAGCGAAGCTCGGCCAATACCAACGACCTGAGGGGGAAAATTTTGCGCATTAAACCCGAAGCCGATGGCACTTACAGCATACCCGAAGGCAACCTCTTTCCTCCCGGCACCCCCAACACCCGCCCCGAAATATACGTGATGGGCTGCCGCAACCCCTTCCGCATTTCCATCGACCAGAAAACCAATTTTCTCTACTGGGGAGATGTGGGGCCTGATGCGGGCAAAGATGGGGAAAACAGAGGGCCAAAGGGCTATGACGAACTCAACCAGGCCCGCCATGCCGGCTTCTGGGGTTGGCCATACACCCGCGGCGATAACAAAGCTTATTTCGACTACGATTTTGCCACCCAAACCTCTGGCGAACGCTTCAAACCGGAACAGCTCATCAACGATTCGCCCAATAATACCGGCCTGAAGGAACTACCCCCGGCTCAAAAATCCTTCATCTGGTACTCCTACGACCGCTCGGAAGAGTTTCCCTGGACTGCCACAGGCGGCAAAAACCCCATGGCCGGCCCGGTGTATTACAGCGAGCTGTTTGAAGGGGTGAAAAACCGCTTCCCGGATTACTTCAATGGCAAGCTGTTTTTCTATGAATGGATGCGCGACTGGATTTTTATCATCACCATGGATGAAAATCACAACTTTGTCAAGGCCGAACCCTTCATGCAGCATTCCAGCTTTGCCAACCCCATGGACATGGTATTTGGCAAGGATGGCAACCTCTACCTGCTGGAATACGGCGAAAAATGGTTTTCTCAAAACCTGGATGCCCGCCTCAACAAAATCGAGTATGTAAGTGGCAACCGTGCGCCCATTGCCCGCATTACCAGCGATGTGCAGGTGGGACCCGCCCCGCTCACGGTACAGTTTTCGGCCGCTGCTTCTGAAGATTTTGACCAGGAACCCCTTACCTATTCCTGGGCATTCACTTCTGCCAAGGAGCAATCAACGGCCTTATCGCCCAGCTTTACCTTCGAAAAAGAAGGAATATACAAGGTACAACTGAGGGTGAAAGACCCTTCGGGCCAGCAGGATGTGGCCACGCAGGAAATCATGGTAGGCAACTCCCCTCCTGAGGTGCGCATAGAACTGGCCAATGCCAACCCCTATTACTGGGACAACCGCCCCCTCAACTACAAAGTAGTAGTAGAAGATGCCGAGGATGGCAGCACTGAAGCAGGCACTATCGACATGGAGCGGCTGAAAGTAACCCTCACCTACATTCCCGAGGGGGAAGACCTCGTTTCGGCCGCGCTGGGGCACCAGCAGCAAAGTATCCCCAAAGGCAAAACACTGATTGAGGGATCCGACTGCAAGGCTTGCCATGCGCTGGACAAGAAAGTAAATGGCCCCAGCTACCAGGACATAGCGGCTAAATACAGCCTGACCGATACGGCTTTTCTGGTGAGCAAAATCATACAGGGAGGCTCCGGTGTGTGGGGAGACAACATGATGTCGGCTCACCCCCAGTTGTCCAGGGCCGATGTACACCAAATGGTGAGCTACATCCTGCAGCTCAACCAGGCCCCCGCTACGGCACACCTGCTACCGGCAGCAGGTACCATCCGCCTGACCGACCACATCGGCAAGGAATCCACGGGTAAATACGTGCTGCTGGCCAGCTACAGGGACAAAGGCAAGGGGGACATTGCCTCCCTTAGCGCCCAGCAAATTGTAGAGCTGAAATATCCCAGACTGGAGGCTGAAGAGGCCGCAGAGCGAAGCGAAGATACCAATGTGTTCACGGCGGCCAACAGCAGCTTGTTGGGCAATCTCAAAGATGGCGATTATTTTATGTTTGACTCCCTGCTGCTCGACCAACTGCAGGCGGTGGAATTGAGGTTATTTTTCAGAAGAAATGCCCACTACAAAGGGAAGGTGGAAGTACGCCTCGACCGGCCCGACGGCCCACTGCTAGGCCATACGCAATGGACATACCAGGGCAGCTCGCCTGCACAAAAAACCTATCGCATTCCGCTCAAAAGCAATTCGGGCAGGCACAGGGTTTATTTTGTGTTCCGCAGCCTGGGCGGTGCCGACCAGCCCGGCGCTAATGCCGACTACGTGTATCTGAAGTACCGCACGCCCAACTTATGAGTATAGCTATGCCCCAACATCGCCTGATTGTACTGCTGGGCTGCCTGCTT
>RFHT01000009.1 GCA_003696835.1 Bacteroidota bacterium | reverse complement strand
TGTTGTTTTTTTCACCCTGAGAGTCCTGAATAATTGCGAAATTCGTATCAAAGATAAACGATTGATAATTAAGGCTTAATATCCCGAACTCACGTTAATTTAACATTCCTGACAGGGACTCCAACAACTTTCCATTCGGATATTCGTAAAAAAGGTAAGTTTAAAACGTACCCCCAAACACAACGCCATGTTTGAATCTATCAATAAGAAAATCAAAATTTCCAAGCGGGAGAAAAGAGAAATAGGCGATATTTCACACATAAAAATCCGAAAAAGACCCATAGCCCCCTATAAGGGGCAGGATGCATAAATCATCTGTCGCTTGACCTGAAAAGGGCTCACTGTTGTTGAGCCCATTTTTTTTTACCTCAGCAAGGTGAGCATACCCGAAAGCATGCGCTTTTCCCCACCGGTAAGCACCGCTTCAATGCGATAGGAATAGACCCCCACAGCAGCCTCTTTCCCCTTGTATCTTCCATCCCATTCATCGGCCGGGTTCCGGCTTTCAAACACCAGTTTGCCCCAGCGGTCGAATATGAGCAGGTGATACTGCTCCACACTGCCCAATTGTACTTTGTAGGTATCGTGTATGCCGTCGCCATTGGGAGTGAATACGTTGGGGATGATTTCGGCGGGCTCCAATACTTCCACCGTGCCCAGTTGGAGGCGGTTTTCGCACCCACCGGCATTGCGTACCGTCAAACTGACGGTATATAGGCCCGGAGTTTCGTAGGTATGCGTGGGGTTTTGCTCTGTAGAGGTATTGCCGTCGCCAAACTCCCAGAGGAATTCCGTTCCAGACTGGCTGAGATTGGTAAACTGTACCGTCAGGGGAGCGGGACCGCGGTTGGCAGAAAATTCTGCGGCAGGAAGTGGCAACTCTTCCACCTCAACCGTAATGAAGAGGGTATCGCCCGTGCAGTCGCCATTGGAAGGAACGACCCAGTAGGTAGTGGTAGCAGCGGGCTGCACCTGTATGTTGCTGCCCGCATCGCGGGTATTCCAGAGGTAGCGGGCAGCGCCGCTCACAGCCAGCTCAACGGTAGCCCCCGGGCAGATTTGGTAACTGCTTTGTCCGCTGATTTGGGGGCGGGGTAATACCTCTACCAGTACGCTGGCCGTGTTCATGCAGCCATTGGCATCGGTGCCTGTGAGGGTGTAGCGTATGCTGCTGTCGGGAGCGGCCACGGGGTTGGGGGAAGTGGGGTTGTCCAGGCCGGTGGTAGGCGACCAGATGTAGTCGCTGGCGCCCGAAGCCTGGAGTTGCACGCGCTGGCCTGCGCATATACGCACATCGCTGCCAGCCGAAACGGCAGGCAGGGGAAAGACCTCCACCTGCACACTGGCCGAGTTGGTACAGCCATTTCCGTCCGTGCCGGTTACCACATAGGTAGTAGTAGCCGCGGGGCTTGCCACGGGGTTGGGCAGGGTAGGATCATTCAGGCCGGTGGCAGGTCTCCACTGGTAGCTCACCCCTCCACTGGCCTGCAGGTTTACCGACTCTCCCAGACACATTTGCTGGTCCGGGCCGGTACTCACCTCAGGCAGAGGCAAAACCTCCACCTGTACACTGGCGGTATCGGTACAGCCCAAACCATCGCCTACCACAACCGTGTAGGTGGTACTTACCGCCGGGGTGGCAAGGGGGCTGGCCGAAGCGGGATCGCTCAGGCCCGCAAGCGGGCGCCAACTGTAGGTGGTGCCCCCGGCAGCCATGAGCTGCACACTACTGCCCAGGCAAATGCTGGTATCCGGCATGGCCGAGGCCATGACGGGGGGTTGTACGTGTATGGTCACGGAGTCGGTACGGGTGTCGCCGCAGGCGTCCGTTACCGTCAGCACGTAAGTGGTGGTGGCAGTGGGCCTGGCGATGGGGTTGGGAATATTGGGGTTGTTCAGGCCGGCAGTCGGGCTCCAGGAAAAGCTATTGCCAGCCCCGGTGCCAGCATTGAGCTGTACCGAAGCGCCCTGGCATATCGTGGTGTCCTGCAATTCTTCTATAAACGAAACATACTCCAGACAAAACTGGTGCAGGTTGTTTTTGTTGCCCGTAGCAGCAGTGAACCCCCAAAACACCTGCGAATTTCCATTAAACACATTGTTGATGATATCGCCGGTATAGCTCAGACGCAACTCACAGTCCACGTAAGCCAGAAACTGCTGCCGGGCCGGATTCCAATGGACCCGCAGCTGATGCCAGCGGCCGTCTTCGGCATTTACTGGCCCAAAAAAGTTGGTCAAAATAGGAGCAGGCCCCGAGAGGTTGGTCGAACTGACATGATTGGGCACCCCATTGGCCACCAGGGCAATGTGGTCAAAACTGGGATCGAAGTTGACTTCATTGGGGTGAGTATCAAACTCCAGGGCCAGCGAGGGCACCAGCCCCTGGTAGCCCAGGCCTTCGCCATTATTGCCCACATTGGCACTCACATTCTGCAGCACAAAGGCCAGGCCGTCGGCCCCGTTGTTGTTGTTGTCGCCCAAATAAATGCGTGCATACACGTCAAAAGGCCGGCTGATGTCCACCCTTTGGGTGTACCATACGGCTCCTGAAACCTGGTCTTGCTCAGGCGTGAGAACAAAACAGTTGGGGTCGGCCGTGCTACTGGCTACCCCGACCAATTGAAACTGTGCGTGGCTCTCTATGCATACGCATAGTGCAAGCAGCACCCAAAATACTTGTTTGATCATACCCCTGGATTAATGTGTATGGTGTATATGTCAATAAATTTACAAATTTTACGTAAAATTCCTCCATTTCCCTGCTCAAACTCATCTCCTCATGCCTCAAAGCCCCTCTCAGCCAGGGCTTGCCGGTGCAGCAGCCAGCGGCCCTCTTCCCGGGAAAAAACTTCCCAGACTTTGGAAGGCATTTTGTAGCTTTGGCCCCATCAATAGGACGTGTCTCCAGGGGCATTTCTCATATCCCGCAACCAAATGCAAACATTTTTCAAACAATTTGGCGGTAAAGCCACGCCGGAATGGATTCGCAGGTATGAACAATCGCCCAACTGGCGCAATGGCTGTTTTCAGAATTTGGAGCCCACCAGGCTGACTCCTCCGCTGACCGACTTTCCCCGTATCATTTACCGCCAACTGGCTGTGCGCCAGGGTCGCCAACCGCGACAGCCACTGCCGGTGGTCCCCTTTGACAAAAGCGCATTTTTAGCCCCTGCTGAAAAAGCCCGCTTCATCTGGTATGGCCATTCAGTGGTGCTCATGCGCATGCTGGGAAAAACCCTGCTCATCGACCCCATGCTGGGGCCCGATACTTCCCCCATTGCTCCCGTTCCCACCCGGCGGTTTTCGGCGCATACCCTGGAACTGATAGATGATTTTCCCGAAATTGACCTGCTACTGCTGACCCACGACCACTACGACCACCTGGATTATGCCAGCATCCAAAAACTGAAGTCAAAAACCCGGCGGTATATGGTTGCGCTGGGAGTCAAACGCCACCTGCTTAGCTGGGGCGTGCCGGCAGATTTGATTACGGAGCTTGATTGGTGGGATGTTGAGGAGGTTGAAGGTATCCGGATTACGTTTACTCCTACCCGCCATTTTTCCGGTCGTGGGCTGAATGACCGTTGCAAAACGCTTTGGGGGGGATGGGTGTTTCACACGGCTGAGGAAAAAATATGGTTTAGTGGTGATGGGGGATATGGGCAGCACTTTCAGGAAATAGGGGCAAGGCTGGGGCCCTTCGATTTTGCCATGATGGAATGCGGGCAGTACAATCACGACTGGCACGACATTCATTTGTTTCCCCATGAAGCCGTGCAGGCAGCACAGGATGCAGGCGCCCAAAAAGCCATGCCCGTACATTGGGGAGCGTTTGACCTGTCGTATCAGCATAGCTGGAAGGAACCTCCTGCTGCATTTGTGCAGGCTGCCAGGGAAAAACAGCTGGATTACGCCCTGCCTCCCCTGGGCAACATGTTTCAGGTAGCATCTGTAATGCGGGAAAGCTGGTGGGATCAATATGAGTAAGGGATGCAGGTAGCAGGT
>RFHT01000395.1 GCA_003696835.1 Bacteroidota bacterium | reverse complement strand
TGAAGGTGATGAAGTCGCCGCTGTGCTGCTGGTTGAAGCGTACGGCCGTAGCCGCGTGGCCGGGGAAGATGAGGGCCACGGCATCCAGGCCCAGTACTTCCTCTACCAGGTAGGCAAAGAGCACGCTGCGGTCTTCGCAGTCGCTGGCGGGGTAGTAGAGGGTTTCTTCGGCAAAGAGGTAATTTTCGCGCCCAAACTGCTTGTCGTCCGTTTCGTAGGCAAAAGCCGTTTGGCTGAAGCGCAGCAGCAGGTTTACGGCCTCCGTTTCGGGCATGTCAGCTACGATTTCTTTCAGCTGAGGGATGAGGGAGTTGTAGGCCATGTCGCTCAGGGGCGTCGTAAGGGGCACGTCCAGGTCGGTGAAGGGGTAGGTAGCGTAGAAATTGATGAGGTTTTTGTTCAGGCGAACATTCAGCTCATATTCCCGGCCCTTGTATTCAAATTGCAGCCTGCGGCTCACCTCCCTTAGCGGCAGCTGGGGTGCCTGGAAAAAGCGGAAATTCACAATGCGGTCGGCATTGGGGTAGGTTTTGTTGAACACATAGGCTTCGTCCAGGTCGGTGCTTCCGCCATTGAGGTCCACCAGGTAATATTTGTAGTCTTTTCCGCGGAGGAAAGTGGTGCCGTAAATGGTTTGCAGAGCAGGGAACATGAGGTAGAGGCGGTTGCCATGGTAGCTGATGCCCACCACATAGCCCGATTTGGAAAGGAAAAAGAGGTTGAACATGGTTTGGGCATTGATGTCGCCCGGGTAGAGGCTTTTGGCCGCACTGTTGATGAGCTGGCAATAGCCCCAGTCGTTGAGTTTGTGCATATTGGCCAGGCGCACAAACTGGTACAGCAGCAGCTCGTACTCGCCTTCGTCCAGGGTACTCCAGGCATCGCCTATGCGCCTTTCGGAGAGCCTGCCTTCAAAGTTGAAGCCAATGGCTGAGTTGTAATAGAGGGGAAAATGGGCGCCAAAAAAATCAAAGGAAGTGCTGCGGTTGAGCCGCCTGAGCTGTTCGCGGGAGAGCTCCGCCCTGAAGTCATCTGCCGAAAATTCCGAGGGCAGCTCGTGGTAGTCAACTTCTTCCTCCTGCTCTTCTTCCATGATCACCAGCTCTTCTTCCTCTATTTCCGCTTCCGGCATGGGCAGGGGAGGGGGAGCAAAGTCGGGGCGGTCATCTGCTGCACGGGGGTTGGTGGGGAAAAGGTCGAAGTCAAAGGCTTCATTGCCGGCCGAGGGGTTCACCCGGGGATCATAAATGGGGGTTTCGCCGGGTTTGGGGATGGAAAAGGGAGCCGGAGCTTTCATAAACTCGGCCTTTTCCCACACGCGCCGCAGGTGCTCGGCATAGCGGGCATCCACTTCTTTCTGCTGGCGGTCCACCTTTTGCTGGATGCGCGCCTTCATCTCCTTGAGTTTTTGCTGCCATTGCTGAGCCAGGGCCTGCTGGGTACCGAGCAACAACAACATCAGAACGAGGGTAGGATATATCTTTTTCATTTGCTAATGATTATGTCTAACCGGGCAATTTGCATTCCTTTATTATATCGCCAGCTTTTGGCCAACCATTTGTGAAATTCTTCCGAAGGGAGCGACCTGGGCATGGTATTGCCCGACTCATCGGTGTGTATGGGGTCCAGGGCAGGCTTTCGAAGGGGCTCATGGGAATAAATGACATAAATGCGGTGCTGCTCCTGCACCTCTTGCACAAACAGCTCGTACTCATCCACCAGGTAGTTTTCAATGGGCAAGGCATTTTCCCGGCTGGAGAAAAAAATGTACGGCTGGTCGGCCTTCACCTGTACGGCATTTTCCAGCCCGTCGGGCATTTCGCGGTAGGGCAGCAGGCGCTGTGCGGTGTGCTCGTCGGTGAGGTAAATGGTCAAATACCCGGACTCCGGGCTTTTGAAATAGAGGAAAAAATCCTCTCCGTCCTTGAAGCGGTCGGTTTCGCAGCGTGGCTGTTCACAGTCCAGGGCTTTGATTTCAAAGTCGATTTTGGGCTGCTCCAGCTTGCCTATTTCGCCCCTGATGCTGCACCTGAGCCAGCGGTCGCCCTCGTAGTCGAAGGCTTCACATGTGGGCTCGCCCAGGTCGCGCAGCCATTCGCCGTTGACCATGGTTTCGGCTATGGTGTTAAAGACCTGCACGGTTTCGGTTTTTTCGCCGGTATGTGTGTTTTCTACATAGGTGGTGTTGCCCTGTATCACAGCCGTGCCAAAGGCCTTCTCAATGGCATTGATACGGGCCTGTACCAGGCAGCGCTCACAGGCTTCGGCCTCGCTTTCTGTGCGGTCAATGCGCAGCTGGTATTCGCCCTGGGCCTTTTTTACTTTCTGGCCCTGCAGGGGTATGCACAGCAGCATACAGGCCCACAGGCTCGTCCATGTCAGGAGTTTCATACAGTTTCATTGAAAAAATTAGCTTGAGGAAAAAGGAGGAAATACCGGGCAGCGAACAGGTATAGGGATGGCTCCTTCTCCTTTCCCGCCCGGTAATTCGCATACATTATTTCAGTACCTAGCGGTTGCGGCCTCTGCGTTCACCCCTGCGCTGAAATACATTGTCAAATATGTTGTCGATTTCCTCTATGAGCTCATCGGCTTCACTTTCCAGCTCTTCGCGTGCACGGCGCTCCATGCTGGCTTCGGCAGCTGCCAGGGACTCTTCGTAGCTGTAGAAGAGCTTTACCTGCACTTCCACATCCCTTTTGCCCACTTCGCGAATCACCTTGAGGCGGGGCTTCACATAGGGCAGGCTTTCCACCACGTAGTTTTTGCTGCCAGAAACGATCTTGGTGAGCGAGTTGCCAGTTTCACGGTCGATTTGCTCGTTGGCAATTTTCCCTTCAATGATCTGTATCACTTCATTGGAAATTTGCCCTGCCAGCTGCAGCTTGGCCACTTCCATGGCCTGAAACTCGGCCGCAGTCTGGGTTTTTCCCACACCGTTTCCATCGGCATAGAGATACTTCTCATGGCCTTCTTCATTCACTTCTAGCTGCTTGATCCAGGAATCCTGCAGCTGCATTTCCAGGGGCAAACCTCCGGGGAAGGGTTTGAAGCCTTGTTTTTTCATTTTTCTGGCTTCTTTGCGCGCGTCTTTGATCGTTTTGGCCTTCAATTCCTTAAGGGCGCCCCGCTCCCCTTTGGTGAATTTCTTTTGGGCTACTGCACAGGATGCCAGGCCAAAAGCGAGCATTGCGATCAGGATAGTTTGTGAGAAAAACTTAATTTTCATGATTCTCAAAGGTTAAAAGTTGATTCGATATGAATGGTTTAATTTTGGACTAGTGAGTAAAAAGAACTGATATAAAGATAGCTCAAAAGGCGGTATAGTTGCATGCTGTCAACTATAAAGCCGGCAGCCGTATGTCTTTGTTTATTATAGGTAGCACTTTGGCGTACCACTGTGCTGCACCCGCTTCAGTATCGCAGCAAGATTTGCCTGCCTTCTCCCAGTATATGGGGTTGCTGCTGCCTGTTTTTCAGCTTGCGCGCCATGGCAGGCACCTGCTCGCTGAGGTAAGTGCTGAGCTCCTCCAGGCTGAGCACCTCATCCCGGTTGAGGTTCGCTTCGCCCTGCAGCCCTTTGAGGAAATAATAGGTGAAGAGCGAGTGCGACTTTGCCGGATACCAGGAGGCGATCTCATTGCCCCTGCAGGCTGCCAGTATGCGGGCGTTTTGCTGGCGGATAACGGGATTTTTGGGTTTGATAAACACCGGAGAAGCATCCCGTATCAGGCTGCCCTTTTCACTGCCCCCGCTAAAACAAGCATCCATCACCAGGGTGAGCGAGCGAAAGGGAATGCGGGCCAGGTTGCGATAGAGTGTCTGCACCGAATAGCCCTGAAAAGCCAGCAGGGAGGGGTCGCAATCCGAGGGAACCAAATAGGGCTGGCCGTTGGCTGTACCCGGAGCTCCGTGCCCGCTGTAGTACACAAACACATCGCTCTTGCCTGCCTCCACGAGGTTGTACAACCTCGCCTGATAATTCTCTTCCGTACCAAAAGTGCCACGCAGCTCGGCCTGGCTGGCATTGGGCAAAAAGAGGATGTGCGATTCGTCAAAACCAAAGACCTCGGTGAGATATGTTCTGATGCTACCGGCATCCTGCAGGGCGTAGTCCACTGCCGGTATGTCGGGGTGCTCATAATCTCTGATACCAATGACAACGGCTACGGCATGGGGGTTGCTTCCCTGGAAGGGCGGCAGCTGAAAATCCACTTCCGACTTGCCTTGAAAAGCATCCTGCCGGGCAAGGGCTTCGCTTTCACTTTGTTGCTCAGTCACTTCAGCATCTGGCCTCAAAAACACCCTCAGTACGCCCTCTCTGCCGGCGGTGGCCAGCAGTTTGCCATTGGGGCTGAAGCCCACAGCCGTTACGGGAAAAGGATGCCGGATACGGTAGGCCACCCTTCCCTGCTGTATGTTCCATACCACAGCGCTGCGGTCGCGGCCGGCGCTGACCAGCCACTGCATACCGGGGCTGAAAGCCAGGTCGTAAACAGCCAGGCTATGCCCCCTGAGGCTTTTGAGCAGCTCGCCGCTTTGGATGTCCCATAGCTGAATGCGCTTGTCGGCGCCGCCGCTGGCCAGCCAGCGGCCATGGGGACTGAAGCGCAAGGCATTAACCTGCCCGCCATGGGCCTCATAGGTGGCTACCTCATGCAGGGAAGCGGTCTCCCACAGGTGCAGGTATCCGTCCCAGTCGCCCCAGGCGAGGTAGCGCCCGTCGGGGCTTACATCCAGGCATTGCGCTGCCGCAGGCAGCGCTACTTTGCGTGCATGTACCTTATCCTCCAGCCGCCACAGGCGCAAGCTGCCATCTTCCGAAACACTGAAAAGTTGTTTGCCCCCGGGCCCGAATACCAGGGCATTGATGCGGTCGGTATGGCCTTTGAGCCGGTAGAGCAGTTCTCCCCGGTGTACGCCCCATACCTTGATGTTTCCACTGGCATCTCCGCTGGCAATTTTGCTGCCATCGGGGCTGTAGGCCAGGGCATATACCGCCAGGGTATGGCCCAGGGTGAGGGCTTCCCTGCCAGCCTGCATGTCCCACACCTTCAGGTTGCCATCCATGCCGGCCCCGGCGAGGTACTTGCCAGCCGGACTAAATGCCATAGCGGCAAGCGGCTGCTCACTGCTCAGCATGCGGCGCAGCAGCCTGGCCGACTGGGCGTACAGCCCGGCGTAGAATATACCCAGGCAGCAACCTATCAAAAGTATGGTTTTGCAATGGCGCATGTCGTTTGTGTGTGTTGGAGAATGCGGGAAAAGGCGGTGGCCCGCCTACCGGGCATGGTCCGGCCCCGCTCAACTTACCTCAATAGACAAGCAGCCATATCGGAGGTTGCGTAATAAAGGGGGATTTTTTGTTGTTAGTAGCAGGATGCAGGATGCAGGATGCAAGATGCAAGATGCAGGATGCAAGATGCAGGATGCAGGATGCAGGATTCAGGATGCAAGATGCAAGATGCAGGATGCAGGATGCAGGATGCAAGATGCAAGATTCAGGATGCAAGTCGTAGCGCAGCGGAGATGCCTTTAAGGTAATGCAGGATTCAGGATGCAAGATTCAGGATGCAAGATGCAAGATTCAGGATGCAGGATGCAAGATTCAGGATGCAGGATGCAAGATTCAGGATGCAAGATGCAAGATTCAGGATGCAAGATGCAAGATTCAGGATGCAAGATGCAAGATTCAGGA